>JAYUCN010000223.1:0-5521 GCA_043740335.1 Planctomycetota bacterium | reverse complement strand
CGGCACCATCTTGACGCGATAGCCGAGGTTGAGCAGGCGCGTGGTGAGGTCGCGTTCGTTGCCGAAGATGAAGAAGCGGATGTCGTACCAATTCGCCTGCTTCAGCGCCGCCGCGCGGGCCATCGAACCGCAGCCGCGGAAGGTCGGCAGGTAGCGCTCCGCGTTCACCTGCGGCGAGTTCTTGTACCAGTCGGGCATCTCGGGCTCGATCACCTTGGGCGAGAGGATCGCCGTGGTCGCGGGCTCGGTCGCGAACTTCGCCAGCATGTGCTCGACGAACGTCGGCGGCAGCACGACGTCGTCGTCGAGGATGCCTGTGAACTCGCCGCGTGCACTCGCGAAGCCCAGGTTGAACGTCTCGCAGGCGCCGTAGGCCGAATGTGGCATGTTGATGAGCTGCACCCACGGGAACTCCGCGCGCACCATCTCGGGCGTGCCGTCGTGGCTGCAGTTGTCGACGACGATCACCTGGTCGGCCGGCACGGTCTGCTGCGCGATCGCGCGCAGGTTGTCGCGCAGGTCGTCCTTGCGGTTCCACACCGAGATGACGAGCGAAACAGTCGGCCTTGTCATCCCGGGTCCTTCGCCAACAGTGCCTGCAGCTCGAGCGCGAGCTTGCATGCCTTCACCAGGTCGCCTCTCCGCAGGTCTGCGAACATCTCGCCGTAGAGCACGCCCGGGATGTCGACGTTGACCGTCGCGGCACGGCAGCGGTGCTCGCTCATGCCCGGCAGGTCGACGTAGGCGTTCTGGCTCGCATAGGCCTGCAGCGCACGGTAGCAGCGCGGGTAGACGTCGGTGACGTCGAACAGCGTGCCTGCGGGCACGACCTGGTTGACGCCGTAGAGCAGGCAGCGGCACTCTTCGGGCAACGCGTTCGACGCGTTCGCGACCGCGACCGCGACCGCGCGATGGTCGCGGTGGGCCTCGCCGAACCAGAACGAGTAGAGCGTCTTCGGCTGCACCTCGTGGAACAGCACACGCAGGCGGCGCGTCAGGTCTTCGAGGTGCTCCGGCAGTTCGCCGTCGGGCAGATCCCAGTGCCGCGGTTCGCCGATGCCGAGGCGCGACAACGCTTCGATGCCCTCGGCCCGCCGCACCGCGCGGATGTCGTTCTCGCGCTGGCCGGGGTCGCCCTTGGCGCCGTCGGTCGCGTGCACGACGGTGATCGCATCGCCGCGGTTGGCGTGCCACGCGAGCATCGAACCGGCGCCGATGACCTCGTCATCGGGATGCGCCGCCAGCACGAGCACCGGGCTCTGCAACGGATCGCGCGGCAACAGCGGCGGAAACAAGTGCTTCATCGCAGGCGTCGGTAGAGCTCCAGGTGGCGTGCGGCAGAGATCGCGATCGTCGGCAGCGTGGCCGGGATCGCGGCGCGCAGCGCGACCAGACGGTCAGGAGAGGTTACCAGCTCGCGCAACACCGACGCCAACGCCGGCAGCGGCGTCACGAGCACGCCGCCGGTGCCGCGCCGCTCGGCCAAGGCGCCCTGGTCCGACACCACCGTCGGCACGCCGTGCGCGAGCGCTTCGTCGACGACCAGCCCATAGGTCTCCTGGCACTTCGACGGGAACACCGCGAGGTGCAGGTCGCGCGCGGGGTGGCGCCGCTCCGGTGTGTACGGACCGTGCAGCACGTACCGCAAACCCTCTCGCTCCCGCTGCTGCACTCGCAGCCAGATCTCACCACCGTACATCCGGCCGCTCAAATGCAGTTCACACGGCAGCTCGGCGACCGCATCGATCAGTTCGAGCACGCCCTTCTCAGGCACGAGGCCGCCGAACGTGCCAACGCGCAGCAGCTCGCCTGGGGCCGGCGGCGACGCGCGCTCGGTCGACGCTACCGGCCGCAGCAGGCCGTGCGGAATCACTTCGATCGGCCCCGAGTACGGCAGACAATCGCGAACGAACGCGGCGGCCGTTGCACTCGGTGCCGTGCACGCGGCGGCCAGCGCGACCTCCGCGCGCAGCAGGCGATCGCGCTCCGCCAATGCGGCGGCGACGTGCCCCGGATCCATGTGCAGAGCGTCGTTGACGCAGGTCACGCAGGGCGTGCGGTCGGCGCCCACCGGACACGCCACACCGCCGACGGGCACGCGGAAGTAGCGCGAACACGTCACGTAGAGGTCGTGGAACGTCATCACCACCGGGATGCCGATCTCGTAGGCGATCGCGTTCGTGCCAGTGCCGAGCGATGCCAGCGAGTGCACGTGCAGCACGTCGGGCCGTTCCCGAGAGATCCACTCACGTACCAACGCCAGAATGCGCGGCCGCACGAAGCCGCGGTGGTCCCGCTCATCGGCGAACTTGCGGATGCGGTGTACCGCGATCCCGCCGTGTCGTTCGTGCTGGACATCGATGCCAGCGTGCGGCTCGTCGCTCCCAGAGATGACGGCGACGTCGATGTCATGCGCCCGCAGCTCGCGCGCCAGCGCGGTGACAACCTGCTCGGTGCCACCGCACGCCTCGGGCGGGTAGTTGGCGGTGAGGAAGCAGACCTTCACGACCACAGCTCCGTCTGCGCCTTGCGCAAGTGGTCGCGCTCGGCGCGCCGTCGGCCCGCATCGTGCGGGTTGCGGCGACCGATCTTCCACCATTCCTCCCAGATGCGCAGCCGCACGCAGACGCGGATCCAGAGCCCCCCGAACACGCCCCAGTGCTTGCGATAGTAGGCGAGGCGGTTCCGGTGCCAGAGCACGAGCATGCCCGTGAAACTCTTCGTGGAAGCACCGCGGTGGTGCATGACTTCGGCTTCGGCAAGGTAGCGGATGTTGCGGCCCTTCGCGCAGAGGCGCCGGCACAGGTCGACATCGTTGTAGAAGAGCGACAGCTCTTCGTCCAAGCCGCCGAACTGCCGCCACTCCACTGTACGCATGACGAAGCACGCGCCGGGCGGCTGGTCGATGTCGCGCGTGCGCAGGTGGTCGAAGTCGCGCATGAGGTAGCGCGCCTGGACGTAGGAGCCCGGCCAGAACGTGCCCCACCACGAATCGAAGCACAGCGCCGTCATGAGGGTCGGAAAGCGCTGGCACGCGTGCTGCACGCTGCCGTCGGGATCGACGAGCCGCGGGGCAACCGCACCGTAGTCGGCGTGTTCGCGCAGGAAGTCGACGAGCAGGTCGAGCGCACCGGGCCTTACCTCGGTGTCGGAGTTCAGCGTGCAGAGGAACTCGCCCAGGGCGAGGGCCGCACCCTGGTTGTTGCCCGCCGCGTAGAGCCGGTTGTCGGCGTTGCGCAGCAGACGCACCTGCGGGAACGCGGCGGCAATCGCGGCGGCACTGCCGTCGTGGCTGCCGTTGTCGACGACCAGCACTTCGCGCGCGTGCCGCGGCGTCTCGGCGAACAGCGCGCGCAGGCAGGCGAGCGTCAGGTCCTTCGTGTTCCAGCTCAACACGACGACCGAGAGCACGGGCGTGGTCACGACACGCCCTCGGTCACGCCCGCGGCTCGCGACGGCGGCGCACTGCCCACGGCCACACCGAGATGCGACAGACAGACGTAGCGCCAGGTGCCGATGCGCTGGAAGCGCCCGCCCGTGAGGTCGTAGGCGGCGAAGTAGAACGTCGCGTTCACGAACAGCGCGAACGCTGCCGGACTCGGCGTCCAGCGGTCCCCGCTGCCCAGCATGCCCGCCGCCAGGTAGAAGCGCGCGTCGAGCGACATGAGCACCAGGAACTTCTCGCAGTGCCGCCCCAGTTCGAGGACCGGCGCCGACGCACTCTCGCCGAGGTCGACGATCGGCGTGGCGAAGCCGAACCGCCGGAACCGCTGCAGCTGCTTCGTGGTCAGCAACCAGTGCGAGGCGCGCAGCACCCAGGCGCCGAGGCGGCCGTACCACTTGCGGTAGTAGAGCTCGCGGCTCTTGTCGTGGCGCTTCCACATCGTGTCGAGATCGGTCATGCCGGAGCGATTGACGAAATGCACGAGGTGCGCATCGGGCACCTGCGTCACCGTGCGCCCGGCTCTACGCATCGTCAGCGACAGGTCGGTGTCCTCGTAGTAGAGCGGATAGCGTTCGTCGAAGAGTCCGATCGACGCGAAGAACGCGCGTTCGACGAGGAACATGCAGCCCGACATCATCGGCAGCGCTTTCGGCCGCTCGGCGGTCCACACGGCGAGCCACTGCCGCGCGAGGGACCGCGCATACCAGTGGCTCACGGTGCGCGAGAAGGCACCCGCCGTCGTCAGCAGCACCTCCATGAGCGTCGGCAGCGTGTTCGGCGGCAGGCGGCCGCTGCGCTCGGGATCCCAGAAACCCTTGGGCACGACGCACCCCGCCTTCTTGTCCTGCTCGAGGTGCCGCTGCAGACGCTCGACGAGGCCCGGCAGGAACATCACGTCAGGATTGCTGACGAGGATCCAGCGCCCGCGGCTGTGGCGGAACGCGACGTTCATGCCCTTGCTGTAGCCGCCGTTCTCGGTGTGCAGGATCAGCCGGCCGGCCAGTGGATCGTGCTGCGTCTCCGCCAGCAGACGCAGCTCCGCTTCGACGGCCGCGATCAGCGCGGGGTCGCGCTGCGGCGACAGGTTGTCGACGACGATGCATTCGAACGGCATCGGCGAGCCGTCGGGGTGCTTCGGCCCGTGCTGCCGCAGCGTCGCGATCGCCGTTCTACACTCGCGCCACGAGTTGTAGTTGACGATGAGAACCGAGAGCTCGGCCATCACGCGACCCCGGTCACGGCAACACCGCGTCTGGCAAAGAACCCGAAGTCATGAACGGTTCTGGATCGGCGCACCAACGACGGGAAGCAAAGCACAAGGTGAGACGCGAAACCAACCGCGCGTGGTGGCGGTGGCACCGGCCGATGGCTGCTCGCGACCGTGCGATCAGTGCCGCCTCGGCGCCAGCCGCCGCACCAGTTTCTCGCCGAGGATCACCTCGCGCTCACGATCCTGGCCGTCCGCCGACCAGTCCTCCTCGCGCGGTGCCATCGAATGACCGAGGTCCTTGACCTTCTCTTGTTCGATCGCATACCGGATCGGCCAGCCCTTCTCGGTCGAACCCTCGTCGACGAAGATCTCGGCGCGCAGGCGATAGCGGCCGGGCCGGTTGAGTCCGAGCTGCCGCAGCCGCCAGCGCGATTGCCACGTGCCGAGCCCGCGGTCGCTGGCGGGCGCATCGCCCGCGAACCCGTCCTTGCCGGCCACGTAGGCAAAACCGTCGTAGCACTCGCCGAGCGTCATCGGTTCGGTCCGCAGTTCGCGCCAGTCCATGACGGTGCCACAGGCGGCGAAGAACATGCTGAGCGGCAGCGAGCAGAAGGCAGACTTCATGGCGAGCCGCGCAGTATACCGGGGCCTGCGTGATCTCACCTCCGCCGTTCCTGTTCGATCTCGATGGCACGCTCGCCGACACGCTCGCCGACATCGCCGCGAGCGCGAACCATGTGCGCGTGCAGCACGGGTTGCCGCGCGTGCCGGACGCCGCGGTGCGTGCGTTCGTCGGCGACGGGGCGCGCACGCTGTTGGCGAAGGCCCTGGCCGAGGTGCTGCCGACCAGGACCGCGGCGCGGGAA
>JAYUCN010000222.1:0-5524 GCA_043740335.1 Planctomycetota bacterium | reverse complement strand
CGTCAGATCGAAGCGCTGCTGCAGGGTGCCCTCGACCATACTGCGGATCGTCTCGAGGACTTCCTGCGGCGCCTCGGGGGGGCGGCGACACCCGGCTTCGACCAGCCGTCGGCGCCGACCACCGCACCAGGAAAGGCATCGGGCGAGTCAGAGCGCGGCGCGAACGGCACCCCCGCGGGCGGAACGGCCCCGACGTCGCCGGGCGGTGGGGAACGCAGCGCTGCCACCGACCTGACCACCGGCCACGCTTCGACGCCGCGCCCACCACACCGTTCGCCCACGCTGTGGTGGCTGCTGGCCGGTTTGCTAGCGGCGAGCGTCGGCGGCTTCTTCGTGCATCGGTTGCGGCGCTCGTCGGCGCGTTCGTTCGGCAGCGACGAGCCATGCCAACCACCCGCTTCGCGTGGAACGTTGCTACGCGAGCCTGCAGTCGACCGCGGCGTCCAGGAAATCTGGGCCGCCGCTGCGTTGCTCGGCGAAGCCGTCGGACGGCTGCGGCAGACGACGGTACCGGCGAACGCCGTGCCTGGCTCGGCAGCGATCACCGATGCTGCAGCTGACGAAGGCGTCGACCTGAACGATGTCTTCGTGATCGACGACGACCTGCTCGACGTGGCGGAACCGCTCGTTGCGTCGAGCCCGCCAGCTACAGCGACGCCGGCCGGGGCCGCCACGTCGCCCGGAACACCCCCGCGACCCTTCGCCGTGGTCTGCCTGCTGCCCACGGGTGATCCCGACCAGACACGCGTCGAGGTGCTGCGCATCCTCGAGGACCCGCGCGTACTGCGCCGGCCCGCACCCACCGTGACCTCGACGCCGACCTCGATCGAGGTCACGTTCCACGTCGTGCCGGGATTGCCAGCCAGCGAACGCAGTGAGCTCGAACAGCGTTTGCGCGACGCCATGGCTTGAGCCGGACCCGGGCCGAGTACGCCACCCAGTTCTCGCGGCGGGGGCGCCGCTTCGCTATCGTGCCGCGCCCCATTCCTTCGCCGGAGCGACAGAAACGCATGATCATCGGTGTGCCCAAGGAGATCAAGGCTCAAGAGAACCGCGTCGGCGCCGTTCCGGCGATGGTGCTCGACCTCGTCGGCGCCGGCCACCCGGTCTTCGTGCAGAAGGGTGCTGGACTCGGGGCCGGGGTGACCGACGAGGCCTACACGAAGGTGGGGGCGACGATGGTGCCGGGCGCCGCCGAGGTCTACGGCAAGGCCGACATGATCGTGAAGGTGAAGGAGCCGCTCGCCGCCGAGTATCAGCTCATCAAGAAGGGCCAGGTCCTGTTCACCTACTTCCACTTCGCTGCGGCTCGCGAACTGACGGATGCGATGCTCAAGTCGGGGGCGCATTGCTTCGCCTACGAGACGCTTGTGCATCGCAACTCGCTACCGCTGCTGACACCGATGAGTGAAGTCGCCGGCCGCATGGCCATCCAGGTCGGTGCGGTCTGCCTCGAGAAGCACTACGGCGGGCGCGGCATCCTGCTCGGTGGCATCCCCGGCGTCGAGCCCGCGACGGTCCTGATCCTCGGTGGTGGCGTGGTCGGCACCAACGCGGCCAAGATGGCCGCTGGCCTCGGCGCCGACGTGCGCCTCATGGACATCGACCTCGACCGCCTGCGCTACTTGAGCGACGTGATGCCCGCGAACGTGACGCTGTTGCACAGCTCGCCGATTGCGATCCGCGAGCAGATCGTGCACGCCGACCTCGTCGTCGGTGCGGTGCTCGTGCAGGGGGCGCGGGCACCGCGCCTGGTCCGCCGCGAAGATCTCAAGACCATGAAGGAAGGCTCCGTCATCGTCGACGTCGCGGTCGACCAGGGCGGCTGCATCGAGACGTGCCGCCCGACCACGCACGCCGAACCGACCTACGTCGTCGACGGTGTGCTGCACTACTGCGTCGCCAACATGCCCGGTGCGGTGGCCCGCACCTCGACTTTCGGCCTCACCAACGCGACCAGTCCGTGGGCGAAGAAGCTCGCCATCATGGGTGCTGCCAAGGCCGCCCAGGACCCCGGGCTCGGCACGGCCGCCAACATCCTCGCCGGCGTCGTCACGCACCAGGGTGTCGCCGAGGCCTTCAACCTGCCGTACCGCGCGCCTGGCTCGGTGCTGTGACCGCGACAGCACTCGCCGATCCCGGCATCGGTCTGTTCGAGGCGATGGTGCTCGGTCTCGTCGAAGGCATCACCGAGTTCTTGCCGATCTCGAGCACGGGCCACCTCCTCGTTGCAAAGCGACTGCTGGGCCTCGGTGAGGGGGCCGCCAACGGCGTGTTCGTGATCGGCATCCAGATGGGGGCCATCACGGCGATCCTCGTTCTGTACTGGCGGCGCCTCGTCGCTGCCACGGGCACGATGCTGCGCCCTGTCGCTGGCGCGCCGAACCTTCTGTGGCAGATTGCCATCGCGGCGTTGCCGGCCGCGGTCGTGGGCCTCTGCTGTGACCACTGGATCGAGGCGCATCTGTTCTCGACCCGGGTCGTCGCCGCGACGATGGTCGTCGGCGGCGCCTTGCTGCTGTGGCTCGAGCGATGGTTGGCCGGCCAGGACCGGACCCCGCGCGAACTCGCGCAGATGCCCTACGCGACGGCGCTCTGGATCGGCGTCTTCCAGTGTCTTGCGCTCGTGCCCGGCACCAGCCGTTCGGCTGCGACGATCGGCGGCGCCCTGTTGCTCGGCCTGTCGCGCACGGCGGCAGCGGAGTTCTCGTTCTTCGTCGGCCTGCCGATCCTGTACGGCGCGTCGCTCTTCAAACTCGTCTCGCACCGGAACGAGCTGGACGACATGTTGGTGCCGTTTCTCACCGGCACGCTCGTGGCCTTCCTCAGTGCGCTCGTGGTCGTGCGGCCGTTCGTGCGCTTCCTGCGCAACCACACTTTCACACCGTTCGCGTGGTATCGACTGGTCGGTGGCGCCCTGCTGGTCTTCCTCTGCTGGCAACAGGTGGTGTGACCAGTTGCTGCGGCCTCAGACGCGACGGTAGCCGAGCTGACGCAGGACGAGCAGCACCTCGCTCCAGCTCGGGAACGGGCGCCCGTGCTGCTTCTTGAAGCGGTCGATGGCTTCGATGAACTCGAGTGCCTCGGCATCGACCTCGGCGAGCGGCGGCGCCGAGCGCTCCGGCGCCTCGATGTCGTCGGCGGTAGCTCGTGTCCTCTTGCCCGCGCGTTGCTTCGGCACCATGGACTTCGAAGCACCCTTCGGCTTGCTGTGCGGCTTCCTCTTCGTGGCGATGGCCATGCCGCCTCATCGACTCGGGCCGAGCAGCGCCTTGATGCTCGACTCGAACGGTGGCTCGAGCACGCCCACGTCGGTGACGAAGGCGCGCACGAAGCGGCCGGGCGTGAGGTCGAACGCGGGGTTGCGAGCCATCACACCCGCCGGCGCAATGGTCTGGCCCGCCAGCGTCAGGACCTCGGTAGCATCGCGCTCTTCGATCGGCATGTCCCTCCCGTCGGGCCGCTGCATGTCGAACGTGGAGGCAGGCGCCGCCACGTAGAAGGGCACCCGGTGCGCCGCGCACGCAAGGGCCAGACCATAGGTTCCGACCTTGTTGGCGAAGTCACCGTTCCTCGCGATGCGATCGGCGCCTACCAGCGCGAGCTGCACCATGCCGCGCGCAATGAGTCCGGCGGCGGCGCCGTCGACGATCACCTCGACCGGGATGCCAGCCGCGGCCAGTTCGAGAGCCGTCAACCGCGCCCCTTGCAGCAGCGGGCGGGTCTCACAAGCAAGCACGTGGAAGCGAACGCCCGCTCGCCAGGCCGCGAAGAGCACGGCGAGCGCGGTGCCATCGCCTGCGGTCGCCAGGCGGCCGGTGTTGCAGTGGGTCACGACGGTGGCGCCGTCGGGTACGATGGCTTGGCCGTGCTGACCGATGCGCAGGCTGCTTTTGACATCTTCGGCGTGGATGGCACGTACCTCGGCGAACAGGTGCGGCAGCGTCGGTTGCTTGCGCACGGCCGTGAGGCAACGATCGATCGACCACTGCAGGTTGACGGCGGTCGGGCGCGCTGCCGTGAGCCGGGCCCCGAGGTCGCGCACCACGTCGACGAAGGCCAGAGGCAGCGGCGACACCGCGCGCACGCCGAGCACGAGCCCGTAGGCCGCGGCCACGCCGATGGCGGGGGCGCCGCGCACGCACAGCCGCGCGATTGCGTCGATCACCTGCTCGATCGTGTCGATCCTCAGGATGTGGCGCTCGTGCGGCAGTCGCGTCTGGTCCAGCAGTTCGAGATGGCCCTGCTGGTCGCCGTGCCAGGCGATGGTGGGTGGCAAAGCAGCAACGGGTGCGACAGCCATGGCGAAGGGGGAGGACCGGGGACGCGCTCAGCAGCCGAAGCGCGCGCGGACGTCGCGATCCTTCTGGCGCGTCTTCTCACGTTCGACATCGCGCGCGGCCTCGAGCTTCTGTGCGATCACGGGATCGGCAAGTGCCAGGATGCGCACAGCGAACAGTGCCGCGTTCTTGGCCGCGGCCTTGCCGATGCCCATCGCGGCGACCGGGATGCCGGGTGGCATCATCGCCGTGGACAACAGCGCGTCCTCACCGCGCAGAGGACCGCTCTCGACGGGCACGCCGATGACGGGCAGCATCGAATGGGCGGCCAAAGCTCCCGCCAGATGGGCCGCCATGCCGGCCACGCCGATGAGCACTTGCACGCCGTTTTCCTTGGCCGTGCGCGCGAACGCTGCCGCTTCGTCAGGCGTGCGGTGGGCGCTGAGGATGCGCACGTGGAAGCCGATGCCGAGCTCCTGGAGCGTGGTGAACGCCCCTTCTAACGTGGGCAGATCGGAGTCGGAGCCGAGCAGGAACGCGATCGGACGAGTCGTCGTCATGGCGGATCAGGCGGTCAGTCGCCGCTGGATGTCTCGGTAGGTCGCGGCGGTCTTCTCGATCACGGCGGCTGGCAACGTCGGCGGGGGCGGCGTCTTGTTCCAGCCCGTCGCCAGGAGCCAGTCGCGCAGGTACTGCTTGTCGAAGGACGTCGGAGTGCCGCCAGGGCGCACTTCCGATGCGGGCCAGAAGCGACTGCTGTCGGGCGTCAGGCACTCGTCGATGAGGATCAGCTTGCCATCGCGCAAACCGAACTCGAACTTGGTGTCGGCGATCACGATGCCGCGGCCCTTCGCGTACTCGCGGCCCTTCTGGTACAGCGCGATCGCCGCGGCGCGCGCGGCTTGCCCGACTTCCTTGCCGACCATCTCGACCACGCGCGAGAACGAAATGGGTTCATCGTGGCCCGTCTCGGCCTTCGTCGAGGGCGTCAGGATGGGTGGGTTCAGCTCGCTTGCGTGCTGAAGGCCCTTCGGTAACACCACGCCGCTGATAGCACCGTCCTGCTGGTAGTCCTTCCAGCCCGAGCCCGTCAGGTAGCCGCGCACGACCCATTCGACCGGCAGTGGTTCGCACCTCCGGCAGCGCATGCTGCGCCCACGCAGTTGGGCCCTGTAGGCGGCCGGGACTTCGGACCAGCTGTCGACAGCCGTCGAGAGCAGGTGGTTGCTGCAGACATCGCGCAA
>JAYUCN010000221.1:0-5530 GCA_043740335.1 Planctomycetota bacterium | reverse complement strand
CAGAGTGCGCCAGGAGTCTTCACAGCAGGAGCGAGCCCGCTGTCGACGGGCCTCGGCGGGCCACGCTCTGTTGTCGCGGCAGACCTGGACGGTGACGGGGACCTGGACCTGGTCTCGGGCAATCTCAGCGCCACCCTGACGCTGTTCTTCCAGAGTGCGCCAGGAGTCTTCACGGCCGGAGCGAGCCCGCTGCTGACGGGCAGCCGTCCGTTCTCCGTGGCCGCGGCGGACCTTGACGGCGATGGGGACCTCGACCTGGTCTCGGCCAACAACACCAGCAACACCCTGACGCTGTTCTTCGGTGGACGGTGACTGCGCTTGTGTAGCGTCGGCCTTGCCGGGCGGAGCAGGGTTCGCCGCCGCGTCTCTCTCTCTCTCTCTCTCACTGCGCCGGCGTCTGTTCCACCACGAACGTGAACGTGCGCCGCGTGGCGAACCGGTCCAACTGCTCGACCTCGAGTTGCACGGTGTCCGCCTTGGCGCCATCCAGCGGGATCTTGAACGGGTAGACCTTGCGACCCTTGCTCCCAGCGCCTGCCGGCGTCGGCGGCGCCTTCTCCCAGGCAGCCTCGCGGAAGTTCTCGCTCGCACCGAAGCGGTAGCGCAACTTGCCGAGTTCGTTGGCTTCGCCGATCTTCAACACCATCTCACCGACGAGCACCTTCTTGTTGCCGTCGCGAGCGGCGCGCACATCGCGCGGAAAGAAGTCGACGAGTTCGGTTTCGGTGATCTCGGTGCGGCGATCCTGCAGCGACTTCGCCATCGCCAGACAGAGCTGGCTCACGACCGCGGTGTCGAGTGCGGCCGGCACCGCGACCGACTCCGTCGCCAGCAGACCCGCAGGACAGATCACCGACAGCAGGTAGGCGGTGACCCCGTTGGCGCGCTGCAGGAAGTTCAGCGACGCCTCGGTGGCCTCGCGTTCCACGCGCAGCACGCGGCTCGAAGCGTCGACGTTCTGGCGCTGGCGCGCCGCCGCGACCGTGACATCGAACAGTTCTCCGTTGAGCCGCGACGAGCAGTAGTAGCTGCGATCGGCAACGAACCAGCAGAACGGCCCGCCGACGGCGAACAACGGCAGGTTGAGCACGAACTGGCCGTTGAGTGCGGTCTGGATCTTCGGGTCGTAGCGCAGGGTCGGCACGAGCATCAGGTCGGCGCCCTTCTGTTGTGCCTCGGTGATCCACGCCTTGGCGCTCGCTGCCGGGGTCGAGCCCGCCGCGGCCGGTGACAGGCGAGACACCTTGCAGAACGTCTGCGCCAGTGCCGAGCCCAACTGCTCCATGAGCTTCTGCTGGTCGAAGACCATGACGAGGTCGGTTGGATTGCCTTCGGCCGGTTGCGACGAGGCATCGGCCTCGGGCACTGCGGGTGCGATCGCCACGTGGAACGGCAACCGCGTCGTGCTTTGCGACTGCGAGGCGCAGGCGCCCAACAAGGCGAGGATCAGCAGCGAACCATGGTGTCGTCGAGATGGGGAAACGGAAGTGAAGACCATGACTAGCGTGCCTTCGGATCGGGGGCGGGATCGGTTATCAGGATGCGGATGCGGCCCGGCCGGGGTTGCGCGAGCGCGGCATCGACGTCGGTGGCGTGGGTCGCGCAGCGGAAGCCGAGCGTGTCGCGCCGTTCCGTCGGTGGCTGCGGGGCCATGATCGCGAAGTGGAACGCCACATGCGAACAGCTCGCGCCGGCCACGAGCATGCGCTCGGGGTCGGGACCGAAGGACGCCGTCCATTCGGATACGTTGCTGCAGAGATTGCGGATGCCTTCGCCGACACCCGTAGGCGTTGTGTCTCCGCCGCGATCGATCTCCCAGGGTCCCTCGCTTCGGTCGACGCACAGATCCTCGTTGCGAAAGCCCTTGCTCGCGCACGAGAACGGCCGGTAGGCACTGCCGCCGCGCACCGCGTATTCCCATTCAACCTTCGTCGGCAGGCGCTTGCCCACCCAGCGGGCGTAGGCGGCGGCTTCGTACCAGTCGATGCCGGTCATCGGCAGACGCTTGCCGACGGTGGTCACCGGCTTCTGCAGCGCGGTGCTACGCTCGGCCAGGGGGCCGCCCATGCGGCCGCCACCATCCTGGTCCGTCCAGTTCTTCGCATTCATGTAGCCGTCCGGGGCGGTCAGGAAAGCGCCGTACTGACGCACGGTGACCTCGTTCTCGTCGAGGTAGTAGTCGCCGACCGCCTTGCGCTGCGTCTCGCAGCGCACGGTCACGCCGAGGTCGTACTCGAGGAAGGCTTCGTCCTCTTCCTCTTTGGTGCGGCCACCGAACACGTAGTTCGGATCGCCCTTGACGAAGCGCATCGGCTGGATGTCCGCACGCACGCCGATGACTTCGAACCAGATGCGACTCGCGCGCGGCACCTCGAACGCAGGAAGGTTCGTCGAGAAGATCCCTTCTGCCGTCGGGTTCTTGTTGCGGTCACTGCCCTGCCAGCGCACCTGCACGGCCTTCTGCGACCACGCCGCCGGCATACTGCACTGGCCGACCCATTCGGTGCGCGTGACGTCGCTGCCGACGGGCTGCAGCGCCAGCGTCGTCTTCAGGGCGCCGGCCTCGAGCGTGCACTCGACGGCTCCAACCCCGTTGTTGTCGCTGGCCTCGACCACGACCTGGAACGTGTTGCCGCGCAGCGCCAGCCACTCCGACCCGCTCGGCGACTTGAGTACGAGCCGCGGGCCGCGCCGCGCGATCACGAACTCACCGACGACCGCCGTCGCCGATCGATTGGCAGCGGCGTCGACGGCCGTCAACTGCAGCTTGTAGCTGCCGTCCTCGAGCTGTTCGGGATCGACAGTGAGTTGCTGCCACGTGACCGTCTCTGTGTGTCGTGCTCCTGCCGGCAGCGGGTGTTCGCCACGCTTCGGTGAGGGCCCCTCGAGCACCCATGCGAGGCGCAGCGGTTCCTCGGAGTCGTCGCCGACTTCGATGCCGAACCATGCGGCGCTCGCGTCGACGGGTCCGGCGATCAGGGTTGGCGTCGTCGTGAGGCGCAGTTCGGGGAGGCGGGTGTCCTTGACCACGACGAGCTTCTGCACGAACTCGGGCTTCTCGGTTCTCGGCACGTTCGGCCCTGAATACCGGTAGCCGCGCACCTCCAGGTCGTGCCTGCCGTCGGCGTCGATCGGCACCTTGACCTGCTTCAACCCTTCGAGGTGCAGAGCGGCACTGTCCTGCAGCGTGACCTTGTCGCCGTGCCGGCACTCGACCTCGACGGAGACGGCGACCTGCTCGCGGGCAAGGACCAGGATGATGGAGTCGCCGTTGGTCACGAAGGAACGTTCGCCGCTGCCCGTTGCCAGCGGACTGCCATCGGGACTCTGCGGCAAAACGACGACGGTCACGTTCCGCGTTTCGTAGCGGTAGCCGAGCGTCCTTTGCTGGCGACCGCGGGCGTCGTCGGCGTGGAACACGGAACGCAGGTCGTTGGCGTCGATCTTGATCGCGCCTTCGTACGACGCCGTGGAAGGAGGCAGTTTCAGCTGGATGCCGTCGCCCTTCGGCTCGCGGGTGATCTCGACGATGTCCTTCTTCTGCACGTCGCGAGCGACGATCGCGATCTCGACTGCGCGGTTCGACTTCCACGCGAGCACGGGCATCGACTTCGGGTCGAGCACATAGAAGTCCTTGCGGTCCGGGACGACGTCCAGTTCGGGCTCGAACGTCAGCGGACGGGCGTCGATCTGCACGGGCACGGTTCGGGTCAGCTCGTTGCCGGCCCGATCGACGACGGTGACCAGGAACTCCGCGGTCCTCGCGCCCTCGACATCGGCGAAGTTCTGCAGCTGGAGCGAGTAGACCAGGTGCGTGCCGGCCGAACGGGTTTCGTCGAGCCTCGCATTCTGTGGTTCGCCGCCCAGCGAGACCTGAACCTTGTCGAGGAAGGCGCGGTCCGCCGCCTGGAGACCGATCTCGAACACAGCCCCGACTGGATCGACGATGCGGGACTCGGCGCCGCGCACGCCGACCTGGTCCATGGTGCAGGCCGCAGGCGGCAGGTAGACCACGCGCATCGGCGGTGAGAACTGCACGCGGCTGCCGTCGCCGATGCGCAGGTAGAGCGTCCGGTCGACCGCTTCGGCGGTTGCTGGTGCCGCCAGCTTCACGCGCGAAGTGTCGCCGACGCGCTCCAGCGTGACGGTCCAACCGGGCATCGCGTCGGCGGCGGACTGCGGATCCACGACCCAACGCGCGGGCTGGTCGGCCAGTTCGGGCAGCAGGCTGCCGACCGGCAACTGCATCGATGTCTTGCGAGGGCCGAAGAAGACGGTCTGCGTCGGCAGGGTCAGTTCGTCCGGCTTCCTGTCGGGCCAGACCATCCAGACGACAAGGGCAGCCACGAGCGTGAGTGCTCCCACGATCTGCGGCCACTTCGACGGCGGGTTCGCCACGCGATGGAGCGCTTCGTACGCCTCCTTCACGTCGGCGTAGCGAGCGTCGCGGTCCTTCGCGAGGCAGCGCTCGACGAACTGCCCGAGGCCGCTCGGCACCTTGACGCCGGACTTCGCAAGCTTCGGCGGCGGGCTTTCGAGGTGTGCCGTGATCGCTTCGGTCTGCGTGCGGCACAACCAGGGCATCGTTCCGGTCAGCAGCTGGAACGCCATGATGCCCAGCGAGTAGAGGTCTGAACGTCCGTCGAGCTCCTGGATGATCGGATCGCCGCGCAGATGCCGGCACTGCTCGGGCGAGGCGTAGAGCAGTGTGCCGCCGCGGGCCCGTTGCACGCCGTTCTCGCTGATCATCCCGGCGCTGTCGCGTGGCGCCGAGATCGTGGCGATCGTGGCGCCGAGATCCGCGGCGCTCGCCGCGGCCTTGGTCTTGCCGCCGATGCCGGCCGCTGAGCGCGCCGCTGCACCGACGTGCTGGCTGATGCCGAAGTCGATGACCTTGATCTGCTCGGGCTCGCCGCTCATGACGAAGACGTTGCGCGGCTTGAGGTCGAGGTGCAGCAGCGAGCGGCCGTCGGCCAGGAAGTGCGCGGCGCGCAGTGCGGACAGGACCTGCAGCAGGATGTTCGTGACGCGCTTGTGTGGCAGGCGGCCCGCTGCCTCGAAGACATCCGACAGCTCCGAGCCCTTCAGGATCTCCATCACGAAGTAATGAAGGCCAGCCGGCGTGCGGTCGAAGGTGATCCAGCGCACGATGTTCGGATGGTCGAGGCTCGTCAGCAGGCGCGCTTCACCGAGGAACTGCTGCAGCGCGTCCTCCTGCTGCGCGGCTGCCGGCGTGAGCACCTTGACGGCGACCGAGGCGCCGAGCATTTCGTCCTTCGCTTCGTAGACCGAACCGAAGCCACCTTCTCCGAGCAGGCGAACGACGCGGTATTTGTCGCTGAGCACCTGGCCCGTCAGGTCGCCGGGTGCCTGTGCGCTCGGGGCTTTCGGCGGGGTCTTGCTGCGGGGCTCCCTCGGGGAGGGCAGCGTCGGGTCCGTTTCGGGGTCGCGGTCGTCAGCAGGACTCGGGTGGCGCTTCGGAACGGTGTCGTCGGGCTGCATGGCGAGGTGGGCTCTGGCCCTCCATTGG
>JAYUCN010000220.1:0-5532 GCA_043740335.1 Planctomycetota bacterium | reverse complement strand
CGGTCTTGGTCTGCACCCCTTTGCTGTCGAGACAGAACTGCCAGTCCGTGATGGCGGCCAGCCCCTGGCCGTGCTGCATGGCGGCCATGTAGGTGCGGCGGCAGTTGCTGGCGAGGGCCACCTTGACGCCGATGCGGCGCAGGTGCAGCAGCAGCGCACGCACGCCGGTGAACAGGTAGTCGACGCCGCTGCTCACGGTCTCGACCTCCATGGGCAGCACGACGAGCCGCAGCTCCTGCCAGCGGTGCTTGTGATCTTCGGGCAGGAACGGCGCCCAGACGCCGGCGTCGCGCATGCCGACGACCGCCTCGGCTTGCTCGTCGCTCGGCATTTCGATCGTGAGTCCGTTCTGCTCGGCGAACCGTCGTAGGCCAGCGCGGATGACGGGCGCCCACCAGCGAAACGTGTCGTGCAGGGTGCCGTCGACGTCGAAGACGATCAGCTCGGGCGGCAGGTGGTGGTGCAAGCGGCTCACGAGATTCGCTCCGGCGGCCTCTAGAGCCTTGTGACCTTGGCCTGGCCCACGTCCATGATGTCGAGTTCGCGGAGGAGCCGGTTGAGCGCCGCGCTCGCGTTGCGCGCCGCATCGCTGCCTTCCGCCTGCGGTTCCATACGCAATTGCACGACGAACCGCGCGAGCTCGTCGCTCGTCATGCGCCGCGTGCGCTGGCGCAACTCGAGGATGATCGCTTCGAGCGGGATCCGGCGATCACCGCAGCGCACGAACCCATCGCCGGCGATGTCCACGACCACGAGGCCCGCACTGCTGTCGAACGTCGTCCCTTGGGGCGTGTCGGTGGCACAGGCGCCCAGGAGGAACGCAACCACCATCCACTGCGCGGCGGTCACGTTCATCGGGCTGCAATCCCCTGCACTTCGATGCGGGCTTCCGGATCGAACAGCGAAACGACCTGGAACATCGCCATGCCAGGATAGTGCTTGCCGCAGTGGCGCCGCCACACGGCGCCGAACGACGTGCGCGCGGTCGCGTAGTCATGGCGACTCGTGACGTAGAAGTTCAACTGCACGATGTCGGCAAACGTCATCTGCGCATCGCGCAAGATACAACCGATGTTCGCCAGGGCCTTGTCGAGTTGGGCCAGGAGATCGCCCTTCGTCTCGATCTGACCAGAGGCATCACAACCGCACTGGCCCGCGAGGTAGAGCGTGCGCTGGGCGCCGTGTTCGACGAGCCAGCCGTGGGTGAAGCCCGTGGGTGCGGCGAGATCGGCAGGGTTGACGGCGCGTTTGCTCATGCGGAAGGCTGCGCTGGCAGTTCGCGCAGGATCGCGCGCACGGGGCTGCTGTCACCGTTCATGATGCGCAGCGGCAGCGCGATGAGTTCGTAGTCGCCGGCAGGCACTGCGGTGAGGTCGATGTTCTCGAGGATCGCGACGCCACCTTCGTAGAGCACGTGGTGGCCGTCGAGGTCCTTGCTGTCGGCGTGGTCCATGCTCGGCGTGTCGATGCCGACGAGCACGATGCCGGCGGCGACCAGGGTGCGTGCCGCGTCGGGACCGAGCGCGGTGAATCCCTGGTTCCAGACGCGATGCTCGTGGCGATCGCGCGTGCGGAACAGGAGGCGTTCGGCGCCAGCGAACATCGCTGCCGTCAAAGCCGCAGCCGGGATCACCGATGGCGTGCCCGTGCCCCGCACGTCGACGACGCGACAACGCCCGAGGTAACGCCGCAGGTCCACGCTCGCGATGTCGGGGCCGGCGAGGTCGAAGTGCAGCGGCGCGTCGGTGTGCGTGCCAACGTGCACCGACATGCGGATCGTGCTCACGTTGCACGACCCGCCGCGTTCCTGGCGCAACACCCATTCCTGCGAGAACGGCGTGTCGCCAGGGAACGGCGCGGTCGCGGGCTCGATCGGTTCGCTGATGTCCCAGATGCGCATGGTGCTCCGACTCAGCCTGGTTTGCGTTCCTGCTCCAGGAAGCGCTCGTACTCGCGGGTGTCGAGGATGTCGCGCACGGCGCGCACGGCGGCACGCACTTCGTCCTCGGTGTTGTAGAAGTGCGGTGCGACGCGCAACCCCGCGTCGGGTCGGAAGTCGACGACGATCTCGCGCGCGGCGAGTGCCTGGCACACGGCGTAGCCGTGCGGCACGTCGAGGGCAACATGGCCGCCGCGGCGTTCGGCGACGAGCGGCGACTGGATGCCGAGCCCCATGCCCTGCGCCTGCTCGACCAGCAACGTCGTCAGCTTCTGGCTGCGCGCCCGGATCGCCGGCAGGCCTGCGGCAGCAACCAGGCTGATGCCTTCCTTGCCCGCGCAGAGGGCGGGCACGTTCGGCGTGCCGGTCGCGAATCGCCCCCCGTCGTCGCGATACTCCTGCCCCTGCGGCGAGAACAGGAACGGCTGCTTGTGCGCGGCCCAGCCCGTGAAGCTCGGCTGCAACGACCTCGCGACATCGGGTTCGACGTAGAGGAAGCAGTTGCCGGGGCCGCCGCAGAGCCACTTCAAGGCGCCGCCGACCGCAGCGTGCACGCCCCACTCGCGCAGCCGCAGCGGCAGGATGCCGACCGAGTGGAACACGTCGAGCACGACGAACGCGCCGACCTCGCGTGCCTTCCGCACGATTGGCACGACGTCGACGATCGCCGCACTGCGGAACATCACGTGGTCGATCGCGACGATCAGCGTCTGGTCATCGATCGCGTCGACGATCTGCTGCGGATCGGTCGAGATGCCGTCGCTTGCAGCCGGCACGCGCACGAGCCGTGCCCCGTGCCGCGCACGCGCTTCGTAGATGTACTGGTCCGAGGGGAAGTTTCGGTCCGCGTAGACGATCGAGTTGCGCGCACCGCCGAACTGGAAGCACGACAGGATCATCTCCTGGGCGACGGCGACGTTCTGGTGCATCGACACCGAACCGTCGGGCACCCCGAGCAGGCCGGCGATCCGGTCGGCCACCTTCTCCTGCAACGTCCACCAGCCGTCGCCCCACGCGCGCACGCCGCGCGTCTCCCATTGATCGAGGAACTCCGCGACGCTCTGCCGCGCACTGCTCGGCATCGCGCCGAGCGAGTTGTTGATCAGGTAGTTGCTGCGGGCCGTGATCGGGAATCGACCACGGAGCGCCAGGAGAGGGTCGGCGGGGCTCATCGGCGACGAACGAACGTTCTAGCGGATGGCAGGTGTCCGCGCACGCTCGACCCTACGCGCGCTTCACCATGATCTCGCGACGCACGGCCTGCACGAGCTGCGGGTCGGCACCGACGCGCTCGGCGGCGACGATGTGTCGTTCTGCTTCGGCGAGGCGGCCCAGCAACGCACAGGCCTGGGCCAGGTGCAGCAACGGCGAAGACTCGGTCGGCGCCAGCGCGTGCGCCTGCTGCAGGTGGCCATGACCCTCTTCGAGCCGGCCGCCCGCGACGAGCAGGATGCCGAGCCGGTTGTGCGCATCGGCGAACTCCGGGTCGTAGCGCAAGGCGCGTCGCAGCGCGCGTTCGGCGCGGCGCGCCTGACCAAGCTTGTGGCAAACGACCCCGAGCAGGAACCACGCTTCCGCCACGGGCCCGACCTGCCGGACGAACGCGCGCGCGGCGACGAGTGCTCCGGGCAGGTCACCATTGGCGATCGCATCCTCGACGCCCTGCGCACCTGCCCACATCCCCGGCACCGCCGAGAGGCGAAGGAACCGCCGCGCCTGCGCCGCCACGTCCGGAAGAAGGCCGAGCGCCAGCGCCTGCTGCAGAGCCGCCGCGGCCGACCCGCCGTCGTCGAGCAGCAGGCAGGCGCGGCCCAGCTCGAAGTGCAGCATCGCATGGTCGGGTTCCTTCGCCAGCGCGCGTTCGACGATGGTCCTGGCCATTGCGGCCCGTTCGTCTTCGAGCAGGAACGAGACGACGAGGCGTGCAACCGGCACGGGCAGGTCGGCGATGCCGGTCAGCTCCTCGACGAGGGCAACCCGGTTGGTGTGGTCCCCGGTGCGATCGCAGACGGCAGCGAGCTGGGCGAGAGCCTGAGCACTCGCGACGCCGCGTTGGCGCGCGCGCCCAACGACCTCGCGCACTTCGTCGTAGCGCTGCAGGCGGAACAGCTGCGCCGCCGCCCGTTCGACGAGTTCCGGGCGCTCCGGTGCGGCCCGCGCCGCCCGCGCCGCCGTCGATGCCGCCGTGCCTTCGTCGCCCGCAGCGAGCAGCAACGTGCAGAGACGTTCCAGCACCAGGACACTGCCATCGACCGCGGCAGCGAACTGCGCGAGCAGGCTGCCCACGTCGTCACGATTCTCGCCACGTTTCAGGCACTGCGCAGCGAAGTCGAGCACGGTCTGCTGCACTTCTTCGTTGGCACCCAGGAGTTCGAGGCAGCGTCGCGCCGGCCGCATCGGGTCGGGGGCCGGGTCTTTGAGATTGGCTTCTCGCCGCAGCAGCGAGTCCTTGAGCACGAGCAGCCAGCCGAGCGCTTCGCCGACAAACGGATGCGGCGGCTGCGGTCGCCCCGTCCAGCCGAGCAGGCCGGTCACTTCGAACTCGATGCGCATGAGCGCGTCGATCGGCTGTCGCGGATCGAACGGCAGGTCCGCTTCGTGCAACACCGTCCAGGTGGTGCCGTCGAGCGCGCGCCAATGCAGCACACCAGCCCGGAACATCCCATCGCACACGAGCTGCACCAAGCCCTGCTTGTGGAGCTGCGCCAGCGCCGCCGGCTCGAAGAGTTCGTTGAGACGGAGGAAGGTCCGCACACCATCTACCGGCCCGAGGAACGGGAAGAAGCGGACCCCACGGTCGCCGTTGCCATTCAGTCGCGTGACGAGCATGCGGGGGAGCTGGCGGGCGAGCACGTCGTACGGAGCGGCCCCGACGATGGGGGTCAGCCCGTCGGCAACGGCGAATGCGAACACCACCGCGGTGGCCATGTCTGCCGACTATCGATCCGAGGCACCTGCTGACCTCGGGCGGACTCTGCTCTGGCCATGCCATCGCCCGCTCGATCCACCGCAGCGGAGAGGGGCGAGGGACCGCGGGTGGAACAGGTTGCCGCCCCTTCGTCGCTCACGATCACCGGGATCTCGCTCGCCCTCGAACCCGATTGCAAGACCCCCGCCGCCACCGGTCGATTCTGACGGTTTTGGCATTCCCCTCGACCGGCGCAGGGGGGCAAGCAAGCTAGAAGACGCGGACACCACGAAGAATCCGCGCAAGGGCCATTGCCTTGCACGGGGGAGTCGGTATGCATCGGCAGCGTCCCGGGGGCGCTACCCCCCACTGAACCCAATACTCATGGGCAAGATCGTCCGATGCCGCGAATGCGGCAAGGTCTACCGCGAGCTCGACGAACTCGAGGACCTTCGCGACAACGACAGCGTGTGCCTCGTCTGCAACAACACCATCGAGGTTGCGGACTGGGATCGCATTCTCGCGTCCTACGAAGACGACGACGGCGACGTCGAAGGGGACGACGATTGGGATGACGAAGAAGAAGCGGAAACCGAGGACGAAGCCGAGGAGGAGGTGGCCGAGGAGGAATTCGACGACGCCGACGGCGAAGAAGAAGAAGAGGAAGAGGAAGAAGAAGAGGACG
>JAYUCN010000219.1:0-2257 GCA_043740335.1 Planctomycetota bacterium | reverse complement strand
CACTGTTCGGGCACCGCGTCTGGCGTGCGCCTGTGGATCGACTGGAACGGGCGCACGGTGCACGACGCGTGGCGCACGATCGAGGACCCGGTCTTCCGCTTGTTGGAGGATCTCGAACGCACCGGTGCTCCGTTCGCGCGCGCACTGCAGCCAGTGCGCCGATCGGGCGCTCCGGTGCTCGGCCTGTTCCTCCGCTTCTCGCCCGCGGATGATCCTGCGCCACTCACTGCGTGCCTCATCGGTGCCGCCACGGACGTGCCGTTGCGCCATCTGGCGGCGCGCATCGCCATCGAGGTTCGCGCGTTCCAGCTGGTACCCGAGCTGCACGCGGCATTCGTCCGTTCGTGCGCAGCCGACGGCCTCGGCGACTACTACCTGGGGTCTGCGCTGCTGCGGCTCGGCGATCCTGTTGGGCTGCCGCGCGTCGTCGACGTGCTCAACTGCTCGCGACCTGATTGGGCCGAGGAAGCTGCCGCGGATCTGGTGGCGTGCCTGCCGGCCGACGCGATCGGCGGGCGGGGCACGGTTGCGCAACTCGCGCAGGTCTCGCCGCAGTTGCTGGAGTGGTTCGCGACGCACGGCGCGATCCTGCAGTTCGACGCTGCCTCGGGGCGCTACCGCACGGCGGCCTCGACACCCGCGAAGGACTGAACTGAGCAACGCCGGCGTCGCCGCATACTTGCGCCAGCCGGTCAGCGCCCCGCCCCGCGCGAGGATCGACGGCGCTGGTTCGCCGCGTTAGTTTGTGCCGCCCCCTCTCCCCGACTCCCACTGCCGATGAGTGCCAAGAACCGTCACGGGCTGCCTCGCAAGAAACCAGATCGCGCCGCCAAGGACGAGATCGATGCCGATCTGCCCGAGCTCGAGCTCATCGGGGACGACCTGCCCACGCTGGAGCCGATCGTCGAAGAGATGCAGCCGGTCGACGACGGGCCCGTCAAGGTGACCTGTGCCGCTTCGGATGAGGCGAACTTCGACACGGTGTTCACCGTCCTCGTGCCGGCGATGGACAAGAGCGCGGTGCCGGACTCGGTGAGAGCACCGCTGCGCCGCGCGGCCACAACGGCGGCTCGCGAGCTTCGGCATCAGCGGGTCCTCGTGCGCTTCACCGGCGACGCCGTCATCGGCAGTGCGATGAAGGACCTCGTGGCCGAGATCATGAAGGCGCAGAAACCGTTGAAGGTGACGGTGCGCCGCGGCTTCGGCGAAGAGACCGTGCACGAAGGCTCGCTGCCGCAGGTCAAGGTCACGACGAGCGAGCAGGCCGGCGCGACCCGCGTGGAGGTCGCGACGGCAGAGACCGAGCCCATCGATCTGTCCATGGCGCTGCAGTCGCACCTCGCCATGCTCGCCGCCACGGCACGCGGCAAGAAGTTCGTGCTGCATTTCACGGGCTCGGCAAAACCCGACGCTGGCGTGCGCGAGCAGCTCACGAAGTCCCTGCAGGACGCCGGGGCCGTGCGTGCCTCGATCGGCGAACGCGTGTTGTTCGACCGCGAAATGGCCGATCGCGTCCGGGTCTCGGTTGTCGCGGGCATCGCGATCGTCGACATCAAGCCGGCCGATGACG
This sequence comes from Planctomycetota bacterium, assembly GCA_043740335.1. GTDB lineage: Bacteria > Planctomycetota > UBA1135 > UBA1135 > UBA2386 > DASVAL01. Next base: position 687 of record JAYUCN010000219.1, on the reverse strand, counting down.
AAGCGTCGACGATCGAAGCATTGTCGATGGTGCTGCCGTCGCACACCGCGTCATTCGCTGGCAAGGCCGTGCGCTTGCAGTTCGCGCGCGCTCCCCGCGCGAAGGAACTGAGCTTCTGCGTCGATGCCGCCAGGAAGGCCGCGGCGGCTCGCGTCGAGCTCGCCGGCCAAGGGGAACCCGAGCTCGTCTGGCCCAAGCTCCTCACGCTCGCGGTCGGCAACGAGACGACGTTGCGCGCCGAGGCGAACGGGCGCAGCCGCGCCGCCGTGCTCGCCGCCTTCCGGCGCGAGTGTGCGGACCATGCCACCGCCAGCAAGGGCAAGGCCGTGGTGCTCGATTGGCCGGCGGGGTTCGTGCTCGATGCCGAGGTCGAAACCACCTGCGTGGGTTTGGCGATCCGGTCGCTACTGCCGAAGACGTTGGCCTGCACGATCGGCGGCGAGCATCGTGAGCCGTTCGTGCCCGAACCGGCGGCGGTCGCGGTCACCGCCGATCGGTTCACGCTGCGCCTCGACAGCGAGGCCGGCAAGCCCGTCGAATTGCAGCGGGCGATCGACCGGCGCCTTGGTGCTATGGCGAAGGACCTGCGCGGCAAGGCCGTGCGCGTGCAGATCGTCGGTGCGGGAGCCGTGTCGCGCACGTTGCTGCGCACGGTCTGCAATGCCATCGAAGCCGCGGGCGCGATGC
>JAYUCN010000218.1:0-5542 GCA_043740335.1 Planctomycetota bacterium | reverse complement strand
CGATGGGGCCATGGGCCAGCTCGCGCACCCGCAGGCTGGGGGATCCTCGGTCACCCTGCCGCTGGTGCCGACCGGGCGCGTGTTGTTGGCGGAGTCATTGCGTCCGACTGCTACCTCCACCATTTCCTCCGCTGCCGCGTTCGGGGTCGTGACGATCCGTTTCGAGTACGCCGGTCCGACCCTGCCGGGGATGGTGCCGGTGGCAGTGCGTTTCGCGAGCGCTGCGACGGACTGGGAAGTCGACGGCCTGCCGGCGGGCGAGTATCGGACCGTGATCGACGGTACGGCGCGTCTGGTCGAAGTGCCTGCAGGGGGCTTCGAGGTCCTGCAGTAGCCTGCTACGCCAGCACGCGTTGCCCTGGCAATCACGCGCTCGCAGCCGACGTTGATGTCATACTGTGGCGCTTGTGATGTTGCGCCGCATGCTCACCTTCGCACTCTGGGTGCCAGGTGCGATTGCCCAGCAGGGAGACCGCGCGGGTGAGTCCCAGGTGCTCCTGCCGGACACCGTTGACGTGCCAGCGGCGAACGTGCGTTCGCCGACGGAGGCGCGCAGCACATTCCGGGTTGCCCCCGGCTTCCGACTCGATCTGTTCGCCAGCGAACCGCTGATCGGCGATCCCGTCGCGGCTTGCTTCGACGCGGCCGGGCGGTTGTGGGTGGTCGAGATGCGCGGCTTCATGAACGATGTCGACGCGCGCGAGGAGCACGCCCCGAACGGTCGGGTGGTCGTGCTCGAGGACCGCGACCACGATGGTTGCGCGGACACGGCAACGGTGTTCCGAGCCGGGCTCGTGCTGCCGCGGGCCGTGCTGCCGCTGCGCGGGGGGGCGCTCGTGGTCGAGCCGCCGAACCTGCTCTGGTGCGCCGATGTCGACGGTGACCTGCGGGCCGACGGGAGCCGAGTCGTGATGGGTGGCTTCGACTCGGGCCTCGACAATCCTGAGCACGCCGGCAACGGCCTGCTGTGGGGGCTCGACCATCGCATCCATCTCGCCAACGACCCGCGCCTCCTGCGTTGGACCCCGGGCGGCTTCGTCGTCGAAACGGGTGCTGGCGGCGGCCAGTGGGGCATCACGTACGATGATCGCGGCCGCTTCTACTTCAACTACAACGAAGACTGGTTGCGCTGCGATCTGCTGCCGGGTCGCTACGGCCCATACGCCGCAGCCGCGGGTGGACTGCCGGGGTTGAACCACCGCGTCTGCGAGGACCGCACCGTGTGGCCGATCCGCCGCACGCCGGGCGTCAACCGCGGCTACCAGCCAGGCCGTCTCGTCGACTACGTGCTCGCGATCCACACGGCCGTCTGCGGCCCGCACGTGTACCGCGGCGAACGGCTGCGCGGTTGTGATGGCGATGTCTTCGTCTGCGAGCCCGCTGGCAACCTCGTGCGCCGCGTCGTGCTGGAGGATCACGATGGCCTCCTGCGCGGCCGCAATCCGTACGAGGCCGAACGCGCGGAGTTCCTCGCGTCCACCGACGAGCGCTTCCGGCCCGTGCATCTCGCGACGGGGCCCGACGGCGCGCTCTATGTCGTCGACATGTACCGCGGCGTGATCCAGCACAAGAACTTCGTCACGACGTACCTGCGCCAACAGATCCTGCGTCGTGGCCTCGAACAGCCGACCGGTCTGGGCCGCATCTGGCGCATCGTGTCCGAGGACGCGATCCCCGCGGTGCCACCGCAGTCGTTGGTCGACGCGCCTGCGGCAGAACTGGTCCTTGCCCTGGCCAGCGCAACCGGGACCGTGCGCGACCTCGCCTTGCGCGAGCTCGTGCAGCGGCAGGAACGCGGCGTCGCCGATTCCCTGCGGCAGGTCCTGCGCGACCACCCGCGTCCGGCCTGTCGCATCGTGATGCTGTCGGCGCTCTCTGGTCTCTCTGCGTTGACCGCGACCGATCTGCGGCATGCGTTGCAAGATGCCGATGCCGGCGTGCTCGCCTTCGCGTTGCAACAGGCAGCACCCTTTCTCGTCGCTGGCGACGGGCACCTGTGGCTGGCCATCGAGGGCTCGCTCCTTCTGGCCCCCCCGGCCGTGCGTTGGCAGCTGGCCCTCACGCTCGGGGACGTGCTCGTGGTCGCCGGTGGCGAGCGGTTCCGCGAACGGGCATTGTCCCTGCTAGTGCGCCTGGTGCAGGCGGCCCCGGACGACGCGATGCTGCACGCGGTGGTTGGCGTAGCTGCGCACCAGCACATTGTCGAGGTCTTGCGCCGGCTCGGCTCGTCCTTGCCCGTCCCGGAGCAGGCGGGGCTGGCCGCGGCGCTGCGCGAACTGGCGCGCGTTGCGACCCGGAGTCGGATTGCCGCCCTGCAGCAGGACCTCCTGGAGTTCACCAGGGCACGGGCGGCGCCCTGGCAACGACGTGCGCTCCTGCTCGGGACCGTCGACGCCTTGCCGAAGGGTGCTGGTCGCGCGGGTTGGTTTCTGTTCGACGCGACGCCGGTCGCGCTCCTGGCCTTTCTGCGCGGGGATGATCCCGAATGCGCGCAGCTTGCCAACGAACTGTTGGCTGCGGTGGCCCTTGCCGGTGGCGCCGCGAGTCCGGTCGTCGCTGAGCTGACCGACGCCGAACGGCAACGGGTGACGGCCGGTGCACAGGTGTTTGCGCGCACGTGTGCAGCGTGCCACCAGCTCGACGGCAATGGCCTTGCTGGTCTGGCGCCGCCGTTGCGCGATTCCGAGTGGGTGCTCGGCCCGCCTGATCGTCTCGCGCGCATCGTGCTGCACGGCGTGCGCGGTCCGATCGAAGTGAACGGGACACCGTGGAACCTCGAGATGCCTGGGCAACGCTACCTCGTGGATGCCGAACTGGCGCAAGTGCTCAGCTATGTGCGGCGCGCGTTCGGCCATCGAGCCGCCACGCTGGCGCCCACGGACGTCGTCGCGGTGCGCGCTGCGCACAGCCAGCGGCAAGAGCCGTGGACCGTGGAGGAACTGCTCGGCAGCAAGTGAACGGGCGGCTACGGTTCTGTCGCCCATGACCAGGCACTTCGATCCCGTCCCGGCCGACCTGTTCACGTTCGGCCTCTGGACGGTCGGCAACCCGGGCCGCGATCCGTTCGGTGACGCGGTGCGGCCCGTGCTGGATCCGTGCCACCTCGTGCGCAAGCTCGCCGGCATCGGCGCTTACGGCGTCAATCTGCACGACAACGACCTGGTGCCGTTCGGGGCCAGTGCCGCGGAGCGCGACCGCATCGTGCGCACCTTCCGGCAGACGCTCACGGACACCGGCATGTGTGTGCCGATGGCGACGACGAACCTGTTCTCGCACCCGGTGTGGAAGGACGGTGCCTTCACGAGCAACGACCCCAAGGTGCGCGCCTTCGCGCTGCAGAAGACGATGCGTGCGATCGATCTCGGCGTGGAGCTCGGGGCTTCGATCTTCGTGTTCTGGGGCGGGCGCGAAGGCAGCGAGGCCGACGCGTGCCGCGATCCGCGCGTCGCCTGGCAGCGCCTGCGCGACGCCATGGACTTCCTGTGCGGCTACGTGAAGGACCATGGCTATGGCCTGCGCTTCGCGCTCGAAGCGAAGCCGAACGAACCCAGAGGCGACCTCTACCTGCCGACGACGGGCCACATGCTGCACTTCATCACGACGCTGCAGCACAGCGAGATGGTCGGCGTGAACCCCGAGGTGGCGCACGAGGTGATGTCGGGGCTGTCGTTTCCGCACAACGTCGCCCAGGCGATGGCGTGCGACAAGCTGTTCCACATCGACCTCAACGCGCAGAAGATCGGGCGCTACGACCAGGACCTGCGGTTTGGCAGCGAGGACCAGAAGGGCGCCTTCCTGCTCGTGCGCCTGCTCGAAGGCACGTTGGGCGGGACGCGGTACACGGGGCCGCGCCACTTCGACGCGCATGCCTACCGCACCGAGGACGAGGCCGGAGTGTGGGAGTTCGCGAAGGGTTGCATGCGCACCTACAAGATCCTGAAGACGCGAGCCGTGGCGTTCGATGCGGATCCCGAAGTGAAAACGCTCCTCGCCGAGCAGAAGGACACCGCGATCGATCCGCTGCTCGTCGGCGGGTACTCGCGCGACCGGGCGCAGAAGTTGACAGCGCTGGCAATCGACGCCGACGCGGTGAGCAAGCGCGGGCTCGGCTACGAACGGCTCGACCAGTTGCTCGTGGAGCACTTGCTGGGCGTGCGTGGTGGCTGAGGCGGTGGACCTCTATCTCGGCTTCGACGTCGGCACCCAGAGCACCAAGGCGCTCGTCGTCGATGCCGGGAGCCACACCATCGTCGCGCGCGCGCAGCACCCACACGATTGGATCGCGGGCCTGCCGCCTGGCCACATGGAGCAGCAGCCGGAGCAGTGGATGGACGCCGTTGCCGCGACGGCGCGCGAGGTCCTGCAGCACGTCGATCGCATGCACATCGCCGGCATCGGCGTTTCGGGCCAGCAGCACGGTGCGGTCGTGCTCGATGCTGACGGCCAGGTCGTTCGCCCGGCCAAACTCTGGTGCGACACGGCCACCGCGGCAGAAGCGCGCGAGCTGTCGCAGCGAACGGGCCGCGCCGTGCCGACGGGCTTCACCGCGAGCAAGCTGCTGTGGCTGGCCCGCCACGAGCCGGCAGCCTGGGCGCGCGTCGCGCGGGTGCTCCTGCCCCACGACTTCGTGAACTTCCGCCTCACGGGCGAAGCCTGCATGGAGTTCGGCGACGCCTCGGGCACGGGCTTCTTCGATCCCGAACACCGCCGCTTCGATGCCACTGCCATGCACGCAGTCGACGCGCGTCTGCCGTCGTTGCTGCCGCCGCTGCGCGCGCCCGGCGAACTCGCGGGGCGCCTGTGCCCCACGGCGGCGGCACGGCTCGGTCTCCCGCCTGGCATTCCCATCGCGGCCGGTGGCGGCGACAACATGATGTCGGCGATCGGCAGCGGCGCCACGCGCGCGGGCGTGGTCGTCGTGAGCCTCGGCACGTCGGGCACGATCTTCACGCGCACCGAGCGCCCCGTCGTCGATCCGCAGGGTCTCATCGCGCCGTTCTGCAGCAGTGATGGCGCCTGGTTGCCACTGCTGTGCGTGATGAACCTCACTGGCGTCACCGAAGAAGTGAAGGCGCTCACGGGCCTCGGCCACGCGGCCCTGACGGCGCTGGCGGCACAGGTGCCGCCGGGTTGCGCGGGCCTCACGCTGCTGCCGTTCCTGCTCGGCGAACGTGTGCCCGATCTGCCGGAGGCCACGGCCACGTTGCTCGGTCTGCGGCCAGGATTGCTCCGCCCAGGCCATCTCTACCGCGCCGCCCTCGAAGGCACCTCGCTCAACCTTGGTGCGGGTCTCGATCGTATGCGAAGGCTCGGGCTACTCGTCGACGAGGTCCGCGTCGTCGGTGGGGCCGCGCCGAATGTCCTGTGGCGGCAGATCCTCGCGAATGTCTTCGACGTGCCCGTGCGGCCGTTGCTCGAAGCGGAGTCAGGAGCACTCGGTGCTTGCCTGCAGGCACTGTGGCTCGTGCGTCGGCTCGCAGGCGAGGCCGCGTTGACGACGGATGCCGTCGCGGCGCCGTTCGTGCGCCTCGGGGCTCTGACC
>JAYUCN010000217.1:0-2270 GCA_043740335.1 Planctomycetota bacterium | reverse complement strand
GGCTGGACTGTGGGCAAGCCGCCGAGGTGCTGTGCGGTGATGCCGGGCACGAACCGATCCGGGGGACGCGTTCACTTCGCCGTCGCCGCCGGCACGCCCGTGCCGACGTAGCCCGTCGACACTACGACATCGTCGTACCACACGCGGTTGTCGCGCAGAGCACTGTGCACGTAGACCATCAGCGTCATGCGCTTGATCTTCACCGCCTCGGCACTGCGCCAGCGGAAGCCCGTGCAGTGCAAGTACAGCGCCCCGTCGAGCCACACCGCCAGTTCGCCGTCGTCCTTGCCGGGCGTGTTGGCGACGATGCGCTGTTCCACGCACAACCACTTGCCACGCTCGGGCACGCAGCGTTCCGTCTCGACGGGGCCGAACATGTTGCCCCAGAAGTTCCCATCGCGGTCGCGCTTCATGTCCATCCAGTACGCATAGCAAATCAGCGACCCGGGTGCAGGAACGCGCTGCCAGTCGCGCCAGCCTTCGACGCGCGAATCGAAGTGGTCGTCGCCGTTCGGTCGCAGGCCAGCACTGCCCATGCCGGCCCACTTGTCGGTGCCGGCAACGCCGCTGAGGCAGCCGCCCGTGTGGTTGAGATTGCCCTGGTCGTAGTCGGGCGCGTAGCGGATCCAGTAGCGCAGGTGCACGCAGTCATGGCCCTCGTCGCCGAGCCACAGCACAGGCGAGGCCCCGCACGACTTGCCGTCGTTCGCGGTCGAGGTGAGCTGCAGCGAGCCGGTGCCCGTGTGCACGTTCTCGGCCTCGCGCGCGATCGCGACGCGCCCTTCCTTCTGGCCGTTGATCTCGAAGTACGAACGGAACGACGCGTCGGATTCGAAGCCGTCGGTGAACAGCACCTTGCCCGGGCGCGTGAGCTTGCCGAGAGCGACGGCATCCGCGCGCGTGCGGTCGGTGATCAGCACGGGGTAGGGCGTCGCTGTGACGGTGGGCTCCTTTGGCGCTGCGGCGGGAGGCGTGGGCTCTTCTGCGACTTCCCTCGCAACCGCCTGCAGGGCGAAGTCGAGGACGTCGAAGTACAGGTTGCGAGCGGGCGTCCCCCATTCGGCTTCGCCGCGCTGGAAGTCGACGTCGTCGCTGCGCGGCGAGGACTTCGCCGGCACCAGCGGCCGGCCGTGGTCGCGGCAGAACACGACGCGCCAGCTGTCCAGATTGCCGAAGTAGAAATCGCGGATGCGCTGCGTCTCGTCGGCGTCGATGCCGGAGGCGTGCCGCAGTTCGATCGCGGTGTTGACGTCGACCGGGATCCAGCCCCACGGCTCGATGCGGATCTCGCACCAGTCGTGCATGTTCACCTGGCCTTGTACGAGCACCCAGCCCGACTGCCAGCGGGCCGGGATGCCACGCAACCGGCACAGGGTCATGAACAGCAGCGTGCTCTGGCCACAGTCGCCGCGGCGCGTCGTGAGCACTTCGTCGGCGATGCAGGCGATCGTCGAGTACTCACGCGCGAACGAGTAGGTCAGGTGGTCGGCGCACCAGTCATAGCAGCGCCGCGCCACCACCAGCGGGTTCTGCTCGTCGCCCGTGATCTCGGCGGCGAGCGCGCGCAGCGCCGGAGAGAACACGAGGTGCGGCGGCCGTTCCTCGGTGAACGCGGCCGACGCGCAGGGCAACGCACGTGCCGGATCGAGGTCGGGCGTGCGGACGCCGCTGCGTTCGACGTCGCACGCGACGGCGAAGACGGTCGGCTTGCCGGCCGCGGCGATCCCGGTCAGCAGGCGCGCGCGCATCGGCGCATCCGCCACGTCGGCGTCGGCATCGGCGAGCGGTTGCTGTCGGTCGTCGCGTTGCGGCACGGGCAGCCAGGCGCGGATCACTTCGCCAGCGGGCACCGCATCGGCAGCGACCGTGAGCAAAAGGCGCAGCGCGAAGGTCCTGGTGTCGGTGTCGAGCCGCGGTCGATGCCACGTGCTGCCGGTCGCGCGGCGGGCGCGCGCCGCCGCGTCCCGGAAGAACAGGTTCGACACGGCGCTGTCGTGGAAGCGGATCGCGCCATCGACCGTGCGGCTGTCGAACAGACCTTGCCCGGCCCAGGCGTCGAACTCCGCCGGCTCGAACGCGCGCAGACGGCGGCTCAACTGCCCGAGCAACGCCGCGCGCGACAGCGAGAAGTCGAGCGCGGTCCGCACCGCGATCTCGGCGGCAGGTACGGTGGGTTCACGAACGGGCTCGGCGAACACCAGCACGGCGTTGGCGACCGCTCGTTCGCCGGCGGCGTCGAAGAGCTTGTCGTCGCACGGATGGTTGACGAC
>JAYUCN010000216.1:0-5579 GCA_043740335.1 Planctomycetota bacterium | reverse complement strand
GAGCACGGGGTGATCGCCCATGCCGGCAGCATCATGGTTTTGCCGCGGAAAGCAACGGCGCGAACGACGCGTGCTGCGCGAGGCGGGCGCATTCGTCCGGGGTCAGCACGTGCGGCAGTACCGCGGCGAGGCTCGGGCCCATGAGGAAGACCTGTGCCTTCGCCTGCACCGCGGGGCGAGCGACGACGCCGCCAAAACCGACGAACAGGTCGACGTGGCCCTGGGTCTCGAGGTCGGTGATGCCATCGCCGACAAACGCGACGGGGCGGTGGGCGGCCGGTAGCTGCTGCATCACTTCGAGCTTGCCGCCGTTGCGCCACAGCGGCGAACTGCGATCGAAGTCGACGTAGGCGCCGCCCGCGTCGAAGTGCAGCGGCACCGCGTGCACGTTCGCCGGCGGGATGCCGAGGTGGCGCGCCACATGCTGCACGGGGGCGAGCAGCCCGCCGCTGCAGATGCCGACGTGCTTGCCGAGGTACTGAAGTGCCTGCACGACGTCGCGTGCGTGTGGCACGAGGCGAGCCACGTAGAGTCTGCCGACGGCCTCGAGCTGTTCGCGGCGCGGCGCCAGCAGGCGCAATCGCGTCTCGTAGACCTCGGCGAGCGGCAACCGCCCATCCATCGCCTTCCGCGTGAGGTCGGCGATGTCTCGGCGCAGCGTGGCCGGGGCCCACTGCAGCAACTCGTCGATGCCTTCGATGGCCGACAGCGTCGAGTCACAGTCGAAGTAGACGGCGGCGAACGGGACGAGCACGCGCGGACGATACCGTGCGCGGGCTCATTTCACGGCGCGCAAAGCCTCGAGGCGCGTGCGCGCGCGCTCGCGCTGCATGACGAGCTGCGCGCGGTCGCGCACGTCGGTCTGCTGGACCGTGCGTTCGAGCCACTCGAGTTCGGTCTCGGTGGCGGTGATCTCGCCGTCGAGCAAACGCTGCACGATGGCCAGCTTCTTCTGCAGCGTGCGGAGGTTCACAGCCGCCTTCCGTGCTTCGAGTTGCGGTGTGCCGCCGGCCTCGGCCAGCTGCCTGGTGTCGGCGGCCGTCACTTCGGCGATCTCGATGTCGGCCTGCAGGTCGAGGTAGCGCGAGGTCAGTTCTTCGGTCGCTGTTGCGGCCGTGCCGGCGCTCGGGCTGTTCGGCATGGTGTTGCGTGTCTTGGCGACGTCCTGGCCGTTCCGATCGACGCTTCGCTCGAAGAGATCGAAGCCCGAGAATGGAGACATGGGGGGCGCATCAACCGGCTGTCCCTCCTTGGCCGTCTCGAAGGCCTTCCCGAGGTCCGCGAAGTCCTTCTTCATCTTCGCGTACGAGTCGGTTGGAGAGAGGGGCGGCTGCGGTTTCGCGGCGCGGAACCCGCGCTGTTGAAGCAGTTCGAGAACCCTGGCTTCTGTGTCCGGCGATGTGCCCGCCGGTTGCGGCTTGTTCAAGCGGTCGAACAGATCAGCGACGCCCCGGTTCGTCTCCGCACGCTTCAGCAGATCGGTGACGACGGAAGAACTCGGCGGCGCTTGTCCTTGCTCATCGGCGAGTGGTGCAGTCTGGAGCGTTTGCACGTACGCGCGCAGCGCCTCGACCTCGGCGCGCAGCGTCGCGATCGTCTCGCGCAACTCGACAGTCTCCTTGCGCTCGCGGCGAGCCGGCGGGTCCTGCGCACTGGCGGGCACGCCGAACAGGCCGGCGACCGTGCCGACCAGGAACATGGTGGCGAGCGCGTGCGCGGCCTTGCGCGCGCGCGTCGTGGACGTGGACAACGAACCTTGACGTTGCAGTAGCATCTGGATCCTCCGGTAGAACTCGGACGGGCGATGGAACACGGCGACGGCGCCGGCCGCGGCCAGCTCCGGCTGGTCGCGTTCGGCGAGGGTGAGCAGGGCGCGCGCGTAGGCGTGGCGGCCATCGGTGCGCGCGGCGCAGTCGTCTGCGAGCAGTTCGCTGTTGAAGCGCACTTCGCGGCAGAGCCACCAGAACAGCGGATGGCAGAACAGCGGGATCGCGAGCAGGGCCAGCAAGGCCTGGGCACGCGTGTCGCCGGTGCGCAGGTGGGCCGCCTCGTGGCGGAGCACGGCGATGGCCTCGGCGCTTCGTTCGGGTGCCTGCAGTTCGCGCGGCAGCACGATGACGGGTCGCACGAGGCCGGCGCAGAACGGTCGGATGCAGGTGGGGGCGAGCAGCACGCGGGTGCCCGTGGGTAGCGCGACCCCGAACAGTGCCGTGGGCGGAGCTTGCACGCAGGTGGCGAGCAGGGCGCGCAACCGCAGGACGCCGACCAGGTATCGCAGCAGCCAGAAGAAGGCGCCGCCGAGGTAGGAGATCGTCAACAGCTCTGGCCACGCGATGGTGTCGGCCGGGCTTGCGGCAGTCGGCAACGGCGATCCAGGAATGGCGCCGAGCGCTGCGTGCGTCGGCGAACGTTCTTCGTCGCGAGACGTGTTCGTCGGCCCCAAGTCATGCTCGAGTGCTCGCCGCAGGGCCGCGGCGCGGGCGTCGGGGTCGACGACGGACTCGAGATCCATGCCCTCCAGTGCAGGTCCGCTCACTGCTTCGAGCCCGCCGCCGAGCGGGAAGCGCGGCAGCGGCAGCGTGCCGACGAACAGGTAGCCGAGGGTCCCCAGAGCGGTCAGCATGCCGAGGCGACGTCGTTGCGCGGGCGAGCGGTGCGCGAGCATGGCGAGCACACCACCGAGCAGCACGAGCGTGGTGCCGAGCAACAGGGTGGGACCATGCGCGACCAGCCACCCGAGTGCGACGTCGAAACCGTTCATGCTCGGCCTCGCTGTCGCTCGGCCTCGGCCAGCAACTCGCGCAACCTCGTCAGCTCTTCGCGGCTCGGCTTCTTCGTGGCCAGCGCGCCGTCGAACACCGTGTCGAGCAGGCCCGACAGCAGGTTCTTCTTGGTGCGATCGCCCGAGCTCGTGGGGCGATAGACGAAGGTCCGACCCTCGGTGCGATGGCTGACGAGGCCCTTGTCCTCCATGAGGCGCAGGAACGCCTGCACCGTGTTCTGCACGATCGGCACGTCGTCGCGCAGCGCTTCGTAGACCGCGCGCACGGTCGCTTCGCCGCGGTCCCAGAGCACCTTGAGGATCTGCAGTTCGCGCTCGGTCGGTTCGGGGGTGTTGGCCATGGGTCGCGGCGTGGGAGCGGCAACGGTATCGGTCGCCTGCAACTCCAAGCTTAGAAAACTAAGCGAACGTGTCAAGGCCCGGCGGGGGATCTGGCAAGGCCAAGGCATGGTCGGGCATCCGGCCCGGTGGGTTGTGGGTACGCGCCAACCGGGCGACAGCGGATCGGTCGCGCCCTACTCGATGACGGTCAGGTATTGATCGGCGGCGACGCCGTGGAGCGTCGTGCGCCGGCCGCTCGGCCAGTGCACCTCGATGACATCGGCGGTCGTGTTGTCGCCGAGGCCGAAATGGATGCCGTGATTCTGCGAGTAGCGGTGCATGCCACCGCCTTGCTCGCGCACTTGCCCGCGTCCACCGGCCCGAAGCTTGATCCGGGCGCCGATCGCATCGCGGTTCGAAATCGTCCCGACGAGGTCGATCGCGAGCCAGTGGTTGCCGTTGGCGGTGACGTTGCGCAGCAACTGCGCGGGTCCATCGTCGCCGAACGCACCGGGCACGCCGCTCTGGCGAAACGCGGTCGAACCGCCGTTGACCAGGAACAGATCGACGAAGCCGTCGCGGTCGTAGTCGAGCGTGATCGCCGAGTCACCGATGCCGTAGCTGCTGCCGGCGGCTGGCCCGGCCGGGATCGCGCTGAAGCAGCCTGTGCCGTCGTTCTCCAACAGCACGTTGTCGGTGTTCCGACTCGGCGTCGACGTGACCACGTAGAGGTCTAGGTCCATGTCGTTGTCGAAGTCGGCGGCGACGACCGAGCGACCGCACAGCCACGATGGAATCCCGGCCGCAGCGGCAGCGTCGATGTACTGGCCGTTCGTGCGCACGAGCAACCGGTCCGAGGGAGTCGGCGCGCTCGGGTTGAAACCGACCGCGTACGGTACCTGGATCGGCGCGCTAGCGATGGCTCGCATCAGTGCCTCGGCCCAGACCGGCGCACTGCAGGCGACGGACCATTCGTTCGTGGTCGGATCCCAGCCGATGTAGATTCCGGTGTCCTGCCCGGCATTGTGCGGAACGGTGCCGGTGTTGCTCGGATCGGTCGGGTCGAGGCCGATGGCGTTGCCGATCGGGTGGTAGCCGTTGGCGCCGACGAAGACCGTCGACGGCGGCCAGGTCGACGGCGGCCCCCAATCGAAGTAGAGCACATGCGACGTGCCGACCGGAAACCGCACCTGATGTTCGCTCCCCGATACGACGGCGCGGAACTCCAGCGTGCGATCGCCCTCGCGGTGGAACGCGGAGCCGTCCCGGTCGCGCGCGACGTAGATCTCGTTCTCGCCGTCGCCGGTGAAGTCCGCGATCACGGCGTCCTGCATCGTTGGTGTCGACGGCAAGCCGATCGTCGGCGTGATGTCGACGATCGCACTGCCGCCGAGCGAGAAGGCGCGGGTCGGATAGGCGTGGAACAGGACGTCGGACCGATGATCGCCATCGAGATCGCCGAGCACGGCGAACGACGTCGGCGACTGGAGGTCGAAGCCGATCGCCGGCCCGGTGTCGGCGAAATAGCCATCCGTCACCTGCCGGTAGAGCGACGGCGGCGTGTGCCCGTCGGGGCGCAGCATGGCGGTCAGGAACAGGTCGATCCGCCCGTCGCGGTCGTAGTCGACCGCCAGTGGCGTCCGCGCGCGCATTTCGGGCACGTCGAGTCCACAGTTCCCGGCGACGTCGAGGAGTTGGTTGCCGCACTGCATGTAAAGCAACTTCGGCGTCGGCGTCATGCCGTAGTTCGCCCCGCGCATGAGGACGAGCTCCTGCCGGCCGTCGTTGTCGATGTCGACCCACTGCGCGCCGTGCAGATCGCCGTTCGGTATCGGCTGCATGAGTTGTGCCGTGACGTCGACGAAGGTGCCGTCTTGTTGGTTGTGCCAGAGGCGCGGATGTGCTTCGTAGTGGCCGCCCGTGAAGATGTCTACCCAGCCGTCGCCGTCGACATCGCCGGCTGACGCGCCGAAGGAGATCCCGACGTCGTCGATGCCGGCCGCGGCGCTCACGTCGGCGAACGTGATCGGCCCCGCAAGGACGGGCGCAGGTGGGGCGACCGGGGTGCCTGGTACGTCCGCACCCGGTGCCTGCGAACCCTGGACGCCGGGCGAGCACGCGCCGCCGACTGCGAGCTGAACGAGCAAGCCGACAAGGACCCAGCGGTGGACGTTCTTCATGGGGCGAAGAACGGGAGTCTGGCCGACACCCCCGTGTCACCGCAAGCCCCCGCGCCCAGCGTGACTTGCCCAGCGCGACTTGCCGGTGTGACCGCGGGTCGAGCCAGAGGCACTCCGACCGTCAGAGCACCAGGCAGGCGCGTTCGATCGCGGCGATGGCGCGCACGGCTTGCATCTGGCGGTCGTCGGGGGCGCGGTCGAGGTTGAGGATGCCGAGCGCCTCGGCCGGTTGGCCCGCGCCGTCGCCGGACGTGGTGCCGATCTGCATGCGCTGGATGTTGATGCCGGCGTCGCCG
>JAYUCN010000215.1:0-5587 GCA_043740335.1 Planctomycetota bacterium | reverse complement strand
CTTCAGGGTCGACTGTGCACGAGCATCGTCGTCGTACCGGAGAAGAACCCGCCATTGCTCGTCATGGTGAACCACTGCAGGAACAGCGTGAACCCGATCGGCAGGGTCGGCGGATAGCTGACGGGGACCGAGGCATCGACGAACGGTGGCGGCGCACTCATGCCCCACACGATGGCGTCGAAGCCCAGATTGATGTTGAGGAACGTGCCCGGGATGTTGATGGCAGGACACGTCACGCCGAGGCTGGCGCCCAGGATGTGCAGGGTGCCTCCGGATCCCGAGTTGGTGGCGGCGAAGGCGTAGGGAGCGACCTTCAGGAACTCACCGTTCTGGTTGGCCGGAGTCAAGGTCGCCGACAGCGACACCGGCCGTGCGGCAAACGCGATCCCTTGCGTCGAGCCGGCCGAGATTCCCATGCACCCGGGGCCTGGATCGTAGTTCGTCCTCGGCGCTGGCAGGCCGGGCGCGATGATGCGACGCACGAACCCGGAGTCGTGGACGAACAGCACACCGGGCATGGCGGCGCAGGTATCCACGGCGATGCCCTTCACCGGTTGCGGAATCGACGGCGCGCACAGCATGTTGTTGACGCGGAAGGAGCCGAACGGGCCGAGCGCGCCCGTGATCGTGAGTTGCGTGACCCAACCGGCGGCGTCACCGACCCACAGGAACCCGGTGGCCGGATCGAAGTCGATGTCGAGCGGCATGCCGGGCAGCACGTTCGGAAACACCTGCACGGTAGCCGTCGGCACCACGAGCGTTCCGACCGGAGATCCCAGCGGTGGCGGCGTCACCATCAGCAGGTCGGCGGTGGTGGCGGTGGCGTTGCGCTGCGTGATCCAGAGCACGTCGGTGCCGATGTAGCCCGATGTGCAACCCATGCCGGTGACGGTGTTCGTCAGCGGGGTGATGAAGCCCCCTTGCGGGGTGAAGCCTGGCAGCGTGAAGCTGCGCAGGATCGCGCGCGTGACGATGGAGTGGGACTGGAAGACGTTGCCGTCCGTGACCCACACTTCGCCGGTCATCCGATTGTAGGCGACGTCGCCGGCGTCGGGGGCATAGGTGCCGAGCGGCCTGATGGCGAACGGTTGCGCCATCGCATTGACGTTGATCAGCGATTCGGCCGCGACGCCGCAGCCCAGTGCCGGCACGACCTGGGCATGCCCGACGGCCCAAGGCACGACCACCAGACCGCCTGCTTCGAGGAGGACTTGCGCATGTCCAGGACCATGCAGCGCTGCCACGGCGAGCAGGCAAGCGAGTCGCGGCGTGAAGAATGTCGAAAGCAGACGGGCAACCCAACCGGGACGGAACTGTGCAGCTTGCATGGTCTCACCTGCGGCGGAATCGGGAGAGGCCGGCGCGGCAACACGCCAGGACGGCAGCGGTCGTGCATTCCGCGGAGCGCGCCGCCAAACGGGTAGGCGCAGGAAGGTCACCGGCTGTGCAATCGCGGCAGCAAATCGTTGCCGGATGGGGGCAGGGACGATCCTGAACCCCTTCCGGCTGCGTCGTTCACTCAGGAGGCCGATCGCCGTGCACCAGCGTCATCACCGCGCGGCTCACGAGCTCGCCGCGTTCGTCGTGCACTTCGCAGTCGAAGCTGCTGACGTCGTCGGTGCCGCGCAGGCGGACGACGTGGATGTCGAGCCGTTCACCGACGAGCAGACGCGATCGGACGATCGTGAACTTGCGGCACGAGACGACCATGCCGACGCGGACCCCGCCGCCCTGTTGGAACGCTTCGTAGCCGAGGCAGGCGGCGACGGTCTGGGCCATGAGTTCGAGCGTGACGACCGTGTCGACGCCGCCGTCGCGCACGAGCAGGCCGCCTTCGCGCACGACGAGGCGCGCGTGGGCGTTGCCGTCGCTCCAGCCCACGAGTTCATCGACGGCCAGCGTCGGTGGTGCGTGCGGCACGAGGTCTTCGATCGGCGGGAACGGGCGCATGCGGTTACCCGCGAACGGCAGGTGCGGGCCCGACCTGGGCGCCGTAGCCGCGTCCCGTGCCGCGGTCGAGTGCCAGCACACCCGTGACCCCGCGCTGCACCGCGTCGACGAGCGCCGCGAGCCCCCACTGCGGGTTGTCGACGAGCACCTGCGAGAACTTCCCGCGCGCGATCGTGGGCGGTTGCCCCGCGACGATGCGCAGGGTCGCGAGCTGCTTGGTCGTCGACGACAACGGCACGAGCACGACCGCCGAGGCCAGCATCGCCCACGGCGGCGCGTGCTGCACGAGCGTCGGCGGCGCCGGCTCATCGGCGCAGGCGACCACGACCGCAGTGTCGCGCGTGAGCACGAGACCGATGCCCTCGAGCAGCGCCGCCGCCGGCGTGTCCTCGTCGGCCGCAAGCGAAGTCGCCATGCCGCGGTTCTTGTTCGCGATCGAGATCAGGCCCGACGCCGCGTTGTGCACGCTCATCGTGAAGTCGGCGGGCGACATCGGATTGCCGTGCCGCCACAGCTCGTCGAGCAACCCGATCATCGTCGCCGCTTCGCCGATCGACGACCCGATCACGGTCGGCACCTTCGCCATGTCGACACCGGCGTGCGCGATGGCTTCGGCAACGACATCGGCAAGCGCGCGACCGAGCGGCCCGGCGCGGCGGCGGTTCACGCGGTCGAGCGCCTTGCCCATGGGCTTCGTCGCTTCGGCGTCCGGCGTGCCGTTGGCCCACGCGCCAACCGACGGAAAGCCCGTTGCCCAGAAGCCGAGGCCCGCGATCGCGACGGTGCCGGGTTCCGTCATGGCGCCCCCACGAGCACGCTCACGTTGTTGCCGCCGAACGCGAACGAGTTGCTGAGCACGCGCCGCATCCGGCCGCGCACGCCGGCGGTCGGCACGTTCAACTGGATCTCGGGATCGAGCGGCCCCGAATGAATCGACGGCGGGATCCAGCCTTCTTCGATGGCCATCGCGGCGAACACGAACTCGATCGCACCCGCCGCCCCGAGCGTGTGCCCCGTGTAGCCCTTCGTCGACACCACCGGAACCGGTTGCTGGAACAGCGCGCGGATCGCCTTGGCTTCCGCGGTGTCGTTGAGGCGCGTGCCGGTGCCGTGCGCGTTGATGTGATCGACATCCGCGGGCCCACAACCAGCCTGCTCCAGCGCTTCCGTCATGGCCGCGAGCGCGCCGAGCCCTTCGGGATGCGGCGCACTGACGTGGTAGGAGTCGGACGTCTCGCCGACCCCTTCGACGAGCACCCGCGCGTCGCCGGTGCGTTCGACGAGGGCCAACGCACCGCCTTCGCCGATGCTCACGCCCTGCCGATGCAGGTTGAACGGACGGCACGGCACGCGGTCGAGCGCCTGGAGCGACTCGAAGCCGTGCAGCGTCATGGCACACAGCGTGTCGACGCCGCCGACGATCGCCGCATCGATGAGACCGGCTGCCATGAGCCGCTGCGCCGACGCGAGGGGCTTCGCGCTCGACGTGCACGCCGTCGACACCATCCACGCCGGACCCTTCGCACCCGTCAGTACTGAGACCACGTGCAACACGGCGCCGAAGGTGTGCTGGCGCAGGAAGTCGTAGCGGTCAGGGAAGGCACCTTCGGCGATGAACGTGCGGTAGGCACGCTCCGTCGACTCGGCGCCGGCCGTACTGGTGCCGAGTAGCACGGCGATGCGTTCGGGCCGCCAGCGTTCGCGCGCGCGCCGCAGCGGTTCGTCGAGCCCCGCAATGAGGTGCGCCGTCATGCGCGCGAGGCGCGTCGACCACGGCGCGAGGTCGCGCGGCAGTTCCGGCAATGCGGTCTGTACGGCGCCGACGGCGGTTGCGAACGGCAGCGGGATCGGCGACGGACCGAGCCCCGTGCGGCCGGCCCGCAGCGCGGCCATGTGCTCATCGCGCGAGCCACCGAGCGCGCTCAGCACCGAGTAGCCGGTGACCCGCAACGGGTCAGCTCTCATCGTGCCGTCCGTGTTCGTTGGGGATGCCGGCGTCGGGGGGGCCGGCGTCGCCGCGCTCCGCGCTGCGCACGCGATTGCCCTCGCGCCGTGCCGCGAGCAGCATGTCCTGGAACGGATTGCCCGTGCGCCAGACGTCGCCGGCGAGCACGCTCAGCACGCCGCGTCGCATCTGCACGTCGAGCGTCTCGCCGAGGAACATCGTCTCCGCGAAGTTCGTGTTGTAGAAGCGGTCGATGAGGCCGGCGAAGGTGCGGAACGCGCGATCCATGGCCGTGTCGTGTTCGCCGAGCAGGTCTGGTGCCGCTTCGCGGCCAGCCACGAGTGCCGGCGCGAGCCGGTCGGCGACGGACTCACCGCCGCGCAACGCGAGCGTGACGCCCGACGAGAACACGGGATCGAGGAAACACGCTGCATCGCCGATCGCCGTGTAGCGTGGCCCGGACGGTGCCGTGTTGCGATAGCTGTAGTTGCCGACGATGCGCGTCTCGAGGCGTCGCGTGCCCACGGTGAGCCGTTGCACGAGTGGTCCCGCCAACAGCCCACACTCGAGTTCTTCCGGCGTGATCTTGCCCTTGCTGACGATGCCGACGCTGAGGCGCCGCTCGGGCAGTGGGATGATCCAGCCCCAGCCTTCGGGGCGCAGCATGATGCGGATGTTGTTCTTGCCGGGGCCGAGTTCCTGGATCGCGGCGTCGCCGAGGCTCTCGTAGTGTGTGAACACCGACGCGTTGCCGAAGCGATGGTAGGGCTGCGCCGTGCCCTGGCGTCGCGCCAGCAGCCGCGACTGCCCCGACGCGTCGATGAGGTAGCGGCCCCGGAACGTCTCGGTGCGCGTCTTCAGGAACGCGTGCTCGGGCGTGGTGCCGGCGTCGACGACGGTGACGCCGTTGCGCACGTCGGCCCCCAGCACCGCGGCGCGATCGCGCAGGGCCTGGTCGAAGCGCGAACGTTCGACGTGCCAGGCGTGCCGCGCGCAGCCCGGCAGCGATTCGCGGAACTCGAACACGCCGCGGCGTCCGCTCGCTTCGCAGACGAACTCGGCGCCGCTCTTGTAGACGAAGGTGTCGCTGGCAGGGTCGATGCCGAGACGCTCGAGCACGGGCAGACCGCCGGGCAGCAGCGACTCGCCGATGTGGAAGCGCGGGAACTCTTCCTTCTCGAGCACGAGCACGCTGTGACCCGCCTTGGCGAGCAGACCGGCGGCCGTCGATCCCGCTGGACCGGCGCCGACCACGAGCACGTCGAACTCCGCCGTCATTGAAAACCTCCGTCGATGCCGATCACCTGCCCCGTGATGTAGCTCGCGTCCTCGGAGGCGAGGAAGCCGACCAGCGCGGCGACTTCTTCGGGCTTGCCGGCGCGGCGCATCGGGATCTGATCGAACACGAACTCGGGCACGCCGGCGATCATCTCGGTTTCGATGAGGCCCGGGGCCACGGCGTTGACGGTGATGCGCCGCTTCGCCAGTTCGATCGAGAGCGTCTTCGTGGCGCCCACGATACCGGCCTTCGCCGCCGCGTAGTTGGCCTGGCCGCGATTGCCGCGCGACGCCGAGATCGACGACAGGTTGACGATGCGACCCCACTTCTGCTGCACCATCGGCATGACGAGCGGGCGCGTGACGTGGAAGAAGCCGTCGAGGGTCGTGCGCAGCACCGCGTGCCACTGCTCG
>JAYUCN010000214.1:0-2282 GCA_043740335.1 Planctomycetota bacterium | reverse complement strand
TTCGCTTCGTCCTTCTCGTCGAAGGCCTTCGCGTCGGGCAGCTGACCGATCTCGCCGGCGTTGGCGGCGATGCCCAGCACCACGACGCCCTTGGCGGTGAACTCGGCGCTGAGCGCGTTGAGCTTCGGCTCGGCCACGACCTCGTAGGGGCACGTGGTCGACCAGAAGTGCATGACGACGACCTTGCCGCGCAGTTCGTCGAGCGACTGCAGCTTGCCGTCGATCGTGCGGTAGGCGAGGCCTTTGGGCAGAGCATCGCCAAGCGCGATCGCCTTCTGGGGGGCCGGTGGGTCGGATGTCGGCTTGGGAGCGGGAACGGGATCCTGCCCGAACAGGCCGGTAGCCATCGCCAACGTGGCGGTGGCCATGAGGGTTGTCTTCATCTTGGTCTCTTGCGAAGGAGTTGCAGGTCGAGAAGGTTAGCGACGCGCTGGCGTCTCGCCATGCGAGGGGAGAGGGATACGAACTCGGTGCGTTCGCGTACTGTGGGCCGGCTGCGGGCCGACTGCAGCCGACGAGCGTAGACTGTCCGCCATGTCCGCTGGTCGACCGAGCACGATCGCTGGTCTGGCGTTCGCCGTTCTGTTCGTGGCGGCACTGGCATGGTGGCTGGCGACGCGGGCAGAACCGGCGGTCGACACGGGGAAGGAGCAGCTGCGGACCGACGCACCTGCCGCGGCCATCGAGACGGCGCCACCGACGACGCGCGATCCGAGCGACCAACGCAGTGCGCCGGCAGCGTCGACGCCGCCCGCCGCGACGACGGGCGCCATGCTGCGCGTTCGTCTGCGCGGCCTGCATGCGGATGCGCCATGGACCGAGCCGCTGCGGTTGGATCTCGATGGACGTGACGAAGCACAGTCGCAATGGCTCGAACACGACGCGCAGGCGACACCGGACAACGAGGGCCGCTGTTCGTTGCTCTTGCCCGCCTGGTGGAACACCGCCACGCGGCAGAAGGGACGCCTCGACGCAACCGACCCGAACTACCTCGCCGTGCAGCACCGCTGGGAAGGTGCCGTCGATCCGGCGCAGGAACTCGTGCTCGACGTGCAGGTCATCGCCGTGCTCGAAGGCCGCGTCGTCGACACGCGCGGCGCGCCGGTGCCGGCCGCGCGCGTGTGTGCGTTCACGATCCGCGATGGTACGCCGGTCGATCAGAAGCTCGGCGAGGGCAACACGGACGCCGGGGGCCGCTACCGCCTGCGCGTGCCGCCAAGCGCGCCGCTCCTGTTGGTCGCATCGCCGATGCGCGCCACCTCGGGTTCGCACCGCGACATGGGTCCCGACGGCGCCATCCTCGACACGGGCGAATTGCGTCACGACCTGTTGCCCACCACGAAGCGCGCGAGCGGAATCGTCGGCACCAGAAGGACGATCGACGACTTCGTGCTCCCGGATGCCGTCGAGCTGATCGGCGTGGTGCGCTGGAGCAACGGGGTTCCCGTGCAGCTCGCGACCGTCGCGACGATGCCGCGCGCCGGGGTCACGTTCGGCATCAGCCCCGCGTCGATGGTGCAACTGCACGCGAACGGCACGATGTCGCCCGCGGCACAAACCGACACGGAGGAACAAGGACAATTCCGACTGCCCGGCGTGCCCGGTGTCTCGATCGATGTCGCCGTCGTGCGCGTGAACGACGCGTTCCTGCTGGGCGACTGGCTGATGCAGGCGACCGTGCCGCCACAGCGCGTCGAGCTGACGTTGCCAATGCCCGTGACCCTGCGCGCCGTGAGCGCGGGCGTCGCGGTGCCGCACGCGGAGATCGAGTTCGAACGACTGCAGACTCGGACCGCGAGTGCAAACGGCGAGGTCGCGATCGTCTTGACGCAGGCTTCGTGGCGCGTGCGCGCGACGCACAAGAACCTGCGCTCGCCGTGGATCACGCTTGGCCCCGCGAGTGCTGGCACGACCGTCGAACTCGACCTCGCGGCAACGCTCGGCGATGTCTCGATCGAGTTCGAGGGCGAGTTCCGCGTGCGCAACGCCCACTTCGCGTGGACGCGCGATGATGGTGCCCTTGGCCAGCAGAGCCTCGCCCGCGACGATTCGAGCGGACCGTTCCGATTGCATCTCGAACCGGGCCGCTACCACCTGCGCATCGGTCCCGCCGGCGGTGAACGCAACGGCCTGTTCCTGTTGCCGATCGAGCGCTACGTCGAGATCGGCATGGTGCCCCAGCAACTCGTGCTGCCGGCCGCGTTCGGCGGGCGACTCCTGGTGCACGCGACGGACAACAACGGGCTCTACGTCGGCGGCACCTGCCACGTCGTCGATGCCAG
>JAYUCN010000213.1:0-5621 GCA_043740335.1 Planctomycetota bacterium | reverse complement strand
GCCGCATCAGGTGCGCGAGAGCAACTCGTGGGCGTTGGCGGCGCAGGTGATCGAGTGCGGGGCATCGCCGCGGCGGCTCGGCATCGCCCCCGACGAGTCGACGGCGTTGCGCGTCATGTTGCAGCGCGGACTCGACGAGGCCGATGTGCTCGTCACGATCGGCGGCATCAGCAAGGGTACGCACGACCTCGTGCACGGCACGCTCGCCGAACTCGGCGTGCGCACGGTGTTCCACGGCATCGACCTGAAGCCCGGCAAGCCGACGTTCTTCGGCACGCGCGCGGCCCGCAGCGGCGCCCGCTTCGTGTTCGGGCTGCCCGGCAATCCGGCGTCGAGCTTCACGGTGTTCGACCTCGTTGTGCGGCCGCTTCTCCTGCGACTCGTCGGTGCCGAGGTCGGCGAACGGCAAGCACAGGTACTTGCGGGGGGCGCGGCGTGGGTTCCGAATGCGCGCTTGCAAGCCGTGCCGTCCAGGCTGCAGCGGTCGCCGACCGGGGACCTCGTGAGTGCGCTGGCGCCGCCGTCGCCGAGCGGCGATCCGTTCGGTCTGCTCGCTGGCGATCACTATGCACTGATCCCGCCGCAGCAGCGTCAGGCGGCCAGCGTGGAGATCCTCGGCGGCAGTGCCGGGGTCGTGCTGCCGTGACCCGGCAGCCCGGCGTCGCTGTTGCCGCTGCGGGCGGTCTGTTGTTGGCGCTGGCGACGCCACCGGCAGTGACGGCTGGCGCCGAGTTCCTCGTGGTGCCGGGCCTCATGCTCTGGTTCGCCCTCGCGACTTCGTGCAGGCGCCCCTTGCTGCACAGCTATGTGCTCGGCTGCGTGCACATGGCGTGCTTCTCGTGGTCGCTGCACCACGTCATGGTGGCGGCCTACGTCGCGGTGGTCGTGCTCGGCGGTCTCTACTTCGTGCTCGGCAGCATGCTCGTGCGCTGCATGTCGCCGCGGTGGTCTGCCGTGGCGTTCGCGTTCGCGGTCGCTGACGCATTCTGGCTGCGCGCCAACATGCCCGAGATCTACTACCCGCACGGCCAGCCATGCCACTGTCTGTGGCAGTGGCCTGCCCTGCTCGGCGCCGTGACGCTCGGTGGGGAGCCGCTCGGCAACGCCTTGCTCGCCGGGCTCGCCGCCACGCTCATTGGTGTCGTGCGCAGCTGGCGGCTCGCGGTGCCGAGCTGGTCTGTGGCGTGGCAGGCATTCGCGGCGGCATGCGGCGTGGCCATCACTGCTACCGTCGTGGGCTGGTTCGTGCATGCCGGAGCGACCCCGTCGTCACCGACGGCACGCGTGCGCATCGCCGTGGTCGAACCTGGCGTGCATCCCTTCGATCCGTTCGTCGGCCTCAGCCAGGAGGACTCGCGGCAGCGTTTCCAGGCGCTGTTCGTGGAGCGTCTGCTGCTGCCAACTCGCGACGTGCTGCGTGCCTCGCCACCGCCGGACGTCGTGCTGTGGCCCGAGAGCAGCGTGCCGGTGAGCGTGCCAGTCGACGAGATCGAGAAGGGGCGGGCGCGCGTGTCGTGGGTGCACGATCAGTTCGCCGCCTCGGGTGCGCGGCTCGTGTTGGGCGCCAACGTGGCGTACGGCGAGCGCGACACACCGGCCGCGCTGATGGTCTCGCTGCCCGAGGGGCGTGTGCTCGGCCATCAAGAGAAACGCTGCCTCGTGCCGGGCGGCGAGTTCCTGCCGCTCGTCGGGTGGCTGCCCGCGTCGCTGGCGGCGTCGGTGCGCCGCGCCTTCGAGCGCGCCTTGCGCACGCCACCGGACTGCCAACCGGGGACGTTGTTGCCGCCCATGCAGACGACGGCCGGGATCCTTTTCGGCACCCTGCTCTGCTACGACAATGCGTTCCCCGGCCCGGCCAGAGACCAGGTGGCGGCGGGTGCACGCTTCCTCTGCGTGCTCTCGAACGAGGCCTGGTACCGAGGTGGCGCGGAACTGACCCAGCTCGTCGCGATGACCGTGTGCCGCGCGCTCGAGACCAATACGCCAATCGTGCGCTGCACGACCGATGGCTGGAGCGTCGTGGTGGGGGCCAATGGCCACCTGCTCACCCACCTTGCGAACGAGCCGGCGCCGCACGCGGCTGCGCGAATTCTGCAAGTCGACCTCGAACCAGGATCGGGCCGCCTGCCGCCCTTGGCATGGCTGCGAGCCGCGACTGGGCCACTGGCGGCCGGCTGGCTCTTCCTCGTGCTCGCACACGCGGCCTGCCGGTGGGCTAGACTGCGTGTAGCTCGGACGGCATCCATCGCCGCGGGCGGCACCGGCGCGCCCGGCCCCGCTCGTGGAAGTGGTTCTTGACGGTTCCGGGCATCGAGTTAGGATTCCGCCGCCCTCACCCCCCTCTGGCAACCAGCCCTCAACTGCAGGGCGCTCACCTGCAGACGCGACTTCCTCCGGAAGTCGGTCCGACGCAGAACGCAAGTCTAGGAGTTACCTGGTCATCATGAGTCCCATCGGTCGCGTCTTCATCGTTCTCAATCTCGTGCTCGCGGGTGGCTTCGCCTACGTGTCGGGCACTTACCTGCAGAAACAGGACAACTACAAGCAGCAACTCGGCAAGGAGAAGGAGGGTCGCGCCGCGGACAAGTCGGCGGCCGACTTGCAGATCGCCAAACTCGAGCAGGAACGCAACAACTTCGAAAACGCCAAGACGGCGAACGAGACGTCGCTGGGTGCCGCGAACAACACCCTCGCGGCAGAGAAAGACGAGAACAAGCGCCTGCACGGTCAGATCGCGACGCTCGAGGGCGACGTGAAGAAGCTCGTCTCGGTCGCCGAGGCCGGCAACACCGAAGCGAAGGCCGCGTTCGATCGCGCCAAGGCTGCCTACGACATGGCCATCGCCGACCAGAAGGTCAAGGACGAGTCCGTGCGTGCGAAGGACGCCGCCGAGGCCGAGAACCGTACGCTCAAGACCACGATCGCGTCGCTCGAGGCCACCGTGAAGGGCAAGGACCTCAACATCGCCGGCCTCGAGAAAGAGCGCAGCGAGTTGCAGCTGCTCAACAGCGTCGCCACGACGAAGGGCTTCCTGCCGAGCATGGCGGCCCCGAGCCTCGCGGGCCTGGTCACGAGTGCGAACCCCCGTCTGTGCACGATCCAGATCACCGACAACCCGGGCAAGGTCGACATCGCCGACCAGATCGCCAAGCGGCCCTTCAGCTTCGCCATCTACGATGCGTCGGGCTACAAGGGCGAAGCCGTGGCGACGAAGTACGAGGCCAGCGCCAACGCGGTGTTGTGCAACATCTTCCTCGTCAAGGATGCGGTGGCCATCAAGGAAGGCGACAAGGCCTCCTCGAAGACCCCCTGATCTCGACCCCTGACCTGCCAACCGGAGATTCGAACCATGGCCAAGAGAGTTCAAAAACAAGTCGTCGAGGTCGCGGATGTCGAGGTCGTCAGCAAGCCTGGCCTCGGCATCGACGAGGGCGTCGTGTTGACGACGTTCTTCCTGCTGATCGCCGCGATCGCGCTCGTGGTCGTCGCCAGCAACGGCTACGGGCCGAACTGATTCGCGCCCGTCGCGCCTCCTGACCGCGCGCCGCCTGACCGGGCGCGAGCTGGAAACGACCGATCACCGCAGCCCGGACCGACGCCGGCGCGTTGGCCGGGCTGCGGGCGTTTCCACGGCTGAGAACCGAAGAGCGCTGGCCGCAGCCGCGGCCCGCCAAGAATACGTTGCTACCGGAGCGGGTCCCGCTACCTTGCGCACACGCCGTTTGGTCCACGGCGCGTGTGTCTGCTGGTCAAGGTCTCGCCCGCGCCTCGAGCGGGCTGCCGGAGGGCTTCATGTTCAAACCGATCGAGTGGCTGTTGAGCGGCTTCTCCGTCGATCTTGGGATCGATCTGGGCACTGCCAATACGCTCGTCTTCGTTCGTGATCGCGGCATCGTGCTCGACGAGCCATCGGTCGTCGCCGTGCGCAAGGGCACCAGCGAGGTGCTGCTCGACGGCATGGCCGTCGGCGATGCGGCGCTCGAGTATCTCGGGCGCACGCCGCCCGGCTTCCAGGCGGTGCGTCCCATGAAGAGCGGCGTCATCGCCGACTTCGAGATCACCGAGAAGATGCTGCGTTACTTCATGACGAAGGCGTGCGGCGGCAAGAAGCTGATCAAGCCGCGCCTCGTCATCGCGGTGCCGTGGGGCATCACGATGGTCGAGAAGCGCGCCGTCATCGGCAGTGCCGAGCGCGCTGGCGCGCGGCGCGTGTTCCTCGTCGACGAACCGACCGCGGCGGCGATCGGCGCTGGCCTGCCCGTGCACGAGCCGCGTGGCTCGATGATCGTCGACATCGGCGGTGGTACCAGCGAGGTCGCGGTGATCTCGCTCGCCAACGTCGTCATGGCCGAGTGCCTGCGCGTGGCGGGCGACGACTTCAACGATGCGATCGCGCAGTACATCCGCAGCAAGTACAACCTGCTGATCGGCGAGATCACCGCCGAGCGCCTCAAGATCGCCGCCGGCAGCTGCGTGCCGCTCGACGAAGAGATCCAGGTCGAGATCCGCGGTCGCGACTCGCTCGTGAACCTGCCGCGAAGGGCCGTCATCAGTTCGGCGGATGTGCGCGAAGCCCTGCTGGAGCCGGTGCGCAAGGTCATCGGGGCGATCAAGACCGTGCTGGAAAAGACGCCGCCCGAGCTGGCGTCCGACCTCGTCGACAACGGCATCACGTTGTGCGGGGGAGGTGCCTTGCTGCGCGGTCTGCCCGAGCTCATTGCGAAGGAGACCGAACTCGAGGTGCGGGTCGCCGATCGGCCGCTGGAGGCGGTGGCGCGGGGCACCGGCATCTTCCTCGAGAATCTCGAGCTCTACTCGCAGTTCCTGGAGGGCGGCGAGGACCTCGGCTAGTGGTGGGTGCTGGGCGGTTCGTCCGCTCGGATGACGAGGCATGATCTGGCCGACCGACGGCCGTCGCGGAGGATTCGGCGTGCGCAAGAAGCCAGCTGCCTTCCCGGTGGGGCTCTACGGCATGCTGCTGTTCGCCCTGTGCTGGCTCACGCTACCGACCGTGTTCGCACCGATCGAGCGGGTTCTGGTCGGTTGCACGTGCCTGCTGCCGCGCATGGCCGCGCGGTGGTTCGGCCAGCCCGCTGCGGCGGCGGCGCCGGCCGCCCGCGAGCGTCTGCACGAACTCGGCGAGAGTCTGCGGCGGCGCCTGGCCGAGCACGACGTGGCGGGTGCTCCCGCGGTGCTGTCGAACACGTTGCAGCCCGTGTTCTGTGCGGTGCTCGAAACCGCACTCGATCCAGAGCACCGCGGTGGCGGCGGCGCGCCGAGCGAGTTGCGGCTCGACCACAGCTACGCCGAACTCTTGGGGTGCACCGAGCTGGTGACGAAGGGCGAGGCGTTGCTCGGGTTCCTGCAGCGCAGAGGTGTCGGCATCGCCGCCGGCGACCGGCTCGAAGATCCAGCACGCGTGTGCCTCTGCAACCACAAATCCGCGCGGCCCATCTACGCAGCGATGCCACTACCCGAAGGCGGCAGCCTGCGCTTCGTCGTGCGCCCGGCTGCGGTCGTGGATCCCGCACCGCTGCGGGCGGACCTGTGGGACGATCCCTATCGCGCTGCGCGCCTCGACCGGGGTGGGCAACTCATGCACACGTTGGCCCTGTCCGGAG
>JAYUCN010000212.1:0-2296 GCA_043740335.1 Planctomycetota bacterium | reverse complement strand
GCCGCGCGAACGCGAGCCCGGCGTCCATGTCGGCATGTACCCGTGCGAGCTCGTGGTCGTGGCGTCCGTGCCTGGCTTCGCGCCGGGCATGGCATTGGCAACCCGCGCGAATCGGGACCTCACCATGATGCTGTTGCCACTGGAGACGATGACGGTGCGCACACACGACCTCCACGGCGACCCCGTCGCCGGGGCTCGCGTGCGCATCCAGGTGCACCACCATCCGGAGCTGGAATTCATCGGCGCGCAGTGGGACGCACTCGCGAACGATCGCGTGTTCGTCGGCGCCACGGATGAGGCCGGCCTGCTGGAGATCCCTGCCTGGCCGACGTTCTTCTCGCTGCAGGCGACCCACCCCGATTACGCACCGAGTGCCGGGCCCAAGATCCTCGCGGTGGCCAGCGTGCGCCGCGACGTGTTGATGCGACATGCGGCGAGCCTCATCGGGCAATTGACCATCGAGCAGCGCAGCGCGCCCGCCGGCTACCGCGTGTGTGCGCGCCAGCGACCGCCGGAAGGACACCAACTGTACGGCAGCGGTTGGCTCGACGAACAACACGCCGTGACCAGCGCCGATGGTTCGTTCGCCTTCCGCAGCCTGTGCGCTGGCATCTGGGAACTCACACCCGAGTTGCCGGGGATCCCCTCACCTGGCGGTGCGGTGACCCCGCCGGAGACGTTCCTGAGCCAGCAGGTGCTGCTCGACGAAGGTCAGGAGCTGCACTGTGTCGTCGAGGCCAAGCGTTCGTCGCTCGCGACGCCGCAAGTCACGGGCGTCGTGCGCCAGGATGGGGTCCCGCTGCAAGGCGCTCTCGTGCGGCTGCGCGAGACGACCAACCCGGTGCGCAAGAACCGCAACGAACTGCGCCGCCGGTTGCGCGACGAGCTCGGAGCGGACCGGGCAGACGCAATGCTCGGACCCGAGGAGGAGGCACGGTGGGCGCATCGCATCACCACCGACCAGTTCGGTGACTTCTGCTTCTCGGATCTGTCGCCGCGCACCGAGTACGAGCTGCGCATCGACGTGCCGCGTGCGGGCCGGCTGCAGTTCGTCGAGCGCCGCGTCGTCCGCGCCGGACCGGACGCGAGCTCCGCGCCGACCCGGATCGAGATCGCGCTGCTGAGCGGCTCGATCCGCCTCATGTGCCTGCGTGCAAGTGCGCCCTTCAGAAACCGCATGGTGCGCCTGCGGCAGGTGGTGGAAGGCGGCAACGAGGGTTCTCGCTTCGATCTGTTGACCGATGCAAACGGCGAATGCGTCGCCGACGGCCTGCCGGCCGGCACCTGGACGATCGAACCGACGCACGGCGGCCAGTTCGAGCCCGCGAGCTTCACGTTGCGAGCGGGCGAGACCGGCGCTTTGACCGTGCGCGTCGTGGACTAGCCACGTCTCGCTACGGCGCCGGACGCGGTGCCGGAACAGCAGGGGCTGCCACGACGGGAGGCTGGGCCTCGCGCGGGGTCGCGTGGCGCCGCCGCAGCAGCGTTCGCTGGTGTTGCAGGAAGTCCGCGAGGCGACGGCCGGTGTCGACCCCTTCGGCGCGGCGGTAGCACGCGAACGCCCGTCGCGACTGGTCCGAGCGCGCGAGCGCGTTGCCGAGACCGGTCCAGGCAGCAGCGTCCCAAGGGTCGGCCCACGTCAGGCGACGCCAGGTCGCGGCGGCGGCCGCATGGTCGGCGCGCAGGTACTGTGCCATTGCCAGAGCGAAGAGAGCCGGGCGTGCACGCGCCGTTGCCGACCAACGACGCCGCCACTGCGCCCACGACAAGGCGAGCAGCGTCCACAGGGCCACTGTCTGGAGCAGGAACAACGGCAGGCGCAGATCCCCGCTGGTCGCCCCGAACACGTATCTGGCCAAGAGCAGCCAATCCAGAAACACCCACAAGGCCGCCGTCGCCGCAGCACCGATCCAGAGACGGCCCGTTCGCAAGTAGAACCAGGCAGCCGCCTGGCCGACCACGAACAGCGACAGGTTTGGCAGGAACTGATCCGCGAACACGGACACAAGCCTACGCATCGATGGTGACGCGGACCACACCGGCGAGAATCCGCCCCACGCCGGCTACTGTGCGCGCCGTCGATGCCGTTCCCCGACTGTCGCCTCTACCTGCTGTTCACACCAGAGCTGTGCGCTGGCGACCCATGGAGCACCCTGGTGCTCGCGCTGGAGGGTGGTGTCGATGCCGTGCAATGGCGTACGAAGACCCAGGACCGCGAAGGATTCGTGAGATGTCGGGAACTGTGCCGAGCGCGGCAGGTGCCGCTGTTCGTCAATGACGACGTCATGCTGGCCGT
>JAYUCN010000211.1:0-5631 GCA_043740335.1 Planctomycetota bacterium | reverse complement strand
CGACCTGATGCGCGCGGTGCACATGGCCCCCCGGGGACAGATGGGGATGGCGGGAGTAGAGTCCTACCTGTTCGAGATCACCGACCTGACCCCGGAGCAGGTGCGCGAAGCCCTGCGTCGCGCAATGGACCAAGACCCTGGAGACACGATCATGACCACCGCCGAGAGACTACGAAAGGAAGGCGAAGCACGCGGCGAAGCACGCGGCGAAGCACGCGGCGAAGCACAGGGGCGCAGGCAACAGGCCATCGAAACCATGCTGCGCTTGCTCGACCGACGCTTCGGCCCCCTACCGGCCGACGTCGTGTGCCGCGTGCAGAACGGCACCCTGCCGGACCTGGACCAGTGGATCGCGAACACCCTCGACGCGAAGACCCTGGCTGGAGTGTTCCAGCAAGGCTGAGCAACTCTCCGCCTGGTCGCGGCTCCTGCCCGTTCGTGCTGCGGCCGCCGCAAGGCGCGTCCTGGCCGCGATCAGAGCCGCACTTCGTAGATGTGCACTTCGAGCGCCGCGAACGCATCCGTGAACGACGCGCCGACCGGTGTGATCGTGCGGTTCTCGCCGTACACGTTCACCGACGAGACGACCTGCGGGAACGTGAACGTGACCGTCGCCGGCTGGTTGCCCATGTCTGCATTGTCGGCGAAGACGTAGCAGGTCGCACCGGCCCGCCGCACCATGAAGTCGTGCACGCGCCCCATCGGCTCGAACGTGTTCACCGTGATCGCGGGCGCTTCGCTCAGGATGACGCGCGCCAGCGCTTCGATCTGGCCATTCGTCCGCATCATCTCCTGCTCGATCGCCGGCGTCAGATTGGCCCACTCGAACGAGTTGAACGCGATCGTGAAGTAGCACACGGCCGAAGCGCCGTGGATGAGCGCGTCCCAGACCTGAAACCGCATCTGCGCCGGCGACGGACCCGGCGTGCCAGGCGGTGTCCAGGCGAGCCGTTGGTCACTGCTCTCGATGATGGCCCACACTGGCTTGCCGTGCTGCACGTAGTGCGCGCGCAGGAACGCCGACATGTTGCCCGGCATGTAGACCCACGTCGGCTGGTCGAAGCCTGTCACCGGATAGAAGTCGAAGCCGACGATGTCGGGGATCGCGCAGTACGCCTGATAGGCAGACTCCACCGTCGGCGTGCCGAAGTTGACGTCCCAGTAGAAGTTGCCCGACAGATTGAGCGCGATGAAGTGATCGGGGTCGACGGCGCGGATCGCGTCGTACTGCTGCTGCACGGTCGCCGCTGGCGTGTTGGTCAGATCTGGTTCGTCGGGCAACATCCAGCCGAGCACCCGCGGGTGGTCGATCACGTTCGCGTCGAACGCGAGCACCGCCCACATGCCTTCTGCCTCGAGCAACCCCAGCAACTGTCGATTGCTCGCGGCGGGTGACGCCCAGCCATTGTGGAAGTAGGTGTTGATGCCGAGCCCGCGGCAGTACGACACGTGGTTCGCCGTCGGCGGTGCGCTCCAGACAGCAATCGGCAGGAACGGCTCGCCGTGCACAGAGAGCCAACTCGAGTTGGTGATGAAGGTGCCCACTGCCAGCGAGGCGGCGAGGTTCGTCGTCCGGTCCAACGCGACATCGCGAATCGTGATGTCGCCCGCGTGCCTGCCGGAGCCCAGGCCGACCGCTGCAACCGGGTCGATGGTGACGACGAGTTGCACCTGCTGGCCCGGCGGCAAGGCGCCAGCGCTCGGGGCGACGACGAGCCAAGGCACGTTCGCGCTCGCTGACCATGGACGCGTCGGACTGTCTGGAGTCGGACTGTCTGGATTCGACACGATGCAGGTCATGGTGGCCGGCACGAACGGACCACCGATCGGCCCACCGGCCTCGAACGGCGAGGTCGACGCTACGACGAGCGCCATCGGAGCCACAGGAGCCATGGGCGCGGTTGCCTCGACCGCGACCCCACGCGAGGAACAGGCGGCGAGCAGGAAACAGACGGCGAGACAGACGCCAAGGTGCCTTCCCGCACGTGCGCCGCGATTCACGGCGTCACCGCAGCAGTCGACGATGCTGCCCATGGTCATGAACACCCGCGGCGACCCACAAGGTGAGGCATGTCGTCACCTGCACGCGGTACATCGGCGGATAGGCCGGACAAGTGAGGGGAACTCTGTATGCCGCAGTCGAGAACCTGATGGAGGGCTACAGCCCGGTGCGCTGGTAGATCGCCGATACCGGCAGCAAACAACCGATGGTCGGCAGGGCCAGGGTGTCGGTCTTCTCGGTCAACAGCTCGCGCGCCCAGCCGCCCTCGCTCCGCCGATACAGCGTGACCGCAACGCGATGCTGGTCCACGAGCACATAGGCGTCGAGGGAGGGCAGCGCCTGGTAGTTGCGCAGCTTCTCACCACGGTCGATGCGCTCGGTATCGGGCGAGAGCACTTCGAAGATCACGCGCGGCTGTTCCGCGAACAGCGCCGCGTTGGCCACCCCCGAGCAGTCCACGGTGACGTCCGGGTAGTAGAAGAACTCAGCCGTGTTGGTGCGGATCCGGACCTTGAGATCCGATGCGAACACCTCGTAGGGTTTGCCAACGAGCTGGCGGCTGAGTTCGGTAAGGAGGTCTACGGCGATCCGGTTGTGGCCGACGCTCGCTCCCGCCATCTGGTATTCCACGCCCGCCAGGTATTCGTGCTTGTGCTGGCGAGTGCGCTCTGCCTCGAGGTAGGCCTCAGGCGAGATGTAGTAGCCGACTCGAAGTGCGTCACCCATTGCAGAGGACAATAGCTGCGCCCTGGAGGCCCAACAAGCCAGGGCGGGCTGTGCGGCGGGCAGCTGCCGTGCCCGCCGGCAGCCGGATGGCAGTTGGCAGGCCAGCCGCGACACCTGGAACTCGGACCTGCCGCTGCCGGCGACGAGCAGCCCATGCCCATGCGTACTGACCGAGAGCCGAACTGAGCGCCAAGGCCATCGCGGCTGGCCCCGTATCGCCTTGACGGCCGGACTCGACCTGGCCAGATTCCCTCGATGCACAGCTTTCATCGTCACCGTCCCCGCCTGGCGGTTCGCATCCAGCTCGCGATGCTGGTGGTCGGTCTCGGTACCGCCACAGCACAGGGTGAGGCGATGCCCGGCAAGGAACTGCACTTCCACAGGCTCGTCGTCGACCCCGTGTTCCGCAGCGAGGGCATTGCCGTGGCTGATGTGGATCGCGACGGCGATCGCGACCTGCTGGTTGGCGACTTCTGGTACGAAGCGCCCGAGTGGACGCGTCATCGCGTGCGCACGGGCCCCGAACTCGGCGATGGCGCACACGCGTGGAGCGAGTGCTTCTGCTGCTTCGCTGACGACCTCGATGGCGACACCTGGCCGGATCAGATCGTCGTCGGGTTCCCGGGCAAGGGCGGCCGTTGGTACCACAATCCAGGCAAGGGCGGCCGGGAATGGGCGATGCACGAGTTCGCGACCAGCGTCTGCAACGAGTCGCCGCAGTGGGTCGATCTGTTCGGCAAGGGCAAGCGGGGACTCCTGTGCGGCAGCCAACCCGACGGCGTGGTCTGCTGGCTGACACCGGCAAAGGACCCGACGCAGACGTGGGATCGGGTGGTGATCAGCGATGCGAAGGCCAGCGGCAGCGAACCGTTCTCGCACGGCCTGGGCATCGGCGACCTCGACGCCGACGGCCGCAAGGAAGTGTTCGTGACCGATGGTTTCTGGACGCAGCCGAAGGCACCGAACGCTGCGCCCTGGTCGTTCACCAAGACGTCGATCGGCGGGCCCTGCGCCCAGATGCACGCCCTCGACGTCGATGGCGATGGCATCCAGGACATCGTCAGCAGCTCGGCGCACGCGCGCGGCGTGTGGTGGCACCACCAGCAGGTCTCTCGCGATGGCGCGCGAACGTTTGCGACCGGCGACGTGCACACGGCGATCACGCAGACTCACTCGCTGTGCGTGGCCGATCTCGATGGCGACGGCCGGCCGGACCTGATCACCGGCAAGCGTTGGTGGGCGCACGGACCGGACGGCGATGAAGACCCCAAAGGAACGCCGTACCTGTTGTGGATCGAGGTCATGCCCGGCACACCGCCGAAGTTCACGCCACACGTGATCGACGCGGCTTCGGGCGTGGGCACGCAATTCGACGTCGTCGACCTCGACGGCGATGGTCGACTCGACATCGCGATCAGCAACAAGAACGGCGTGTTCGTGTTCGTTCAGGAACCGCGTCGGTAGCCGCCGCTCGGGTGAGAGCAGCGGCCAAGGCGCACGGAATTCCGACTCCGTTGTCCGATGTCCGGCCGGTGCGGTCATTCCTTACTGGCGCCAACGATGCGCCAAAGGACCCGAACCATGAACACCACGTCGCTCTGCCTGCGTTCTCTTGCCTTGCTCGTCGGTTGCGTGCTGGCGGTTCCCGCCGGCGCCCAGTGCACCACGATCGGATCGGCCGCCTACTGGGAGGTGACCTGGCCCGGCTGCGTGACGCCCTCGGTGCTGATCGCTTCCGCCAACCCTGTGTTGGGCACCACGATCTCGTTGCGCACCAGCAACCTGCCGGCGTCGACGCTGGTCGTCGCCACGCTCTTCTTGCTGCCGCCCACTCTGGTCACCACACCGACGACCAACCTCGCCTCGTATCCGCTGCTCGGCGGCTGCTACAACTACCTCCCCAACTTCGACGGCGTGGTGTTGGCCGTGCTCCCGATGGGCGTCGCCGACGTCTACCTGAGCATGCCCGCGAACGCATGGTGGCTCGGCAAGGTCGTGCACTGCCAATCGGCGGTGCTGTCCTGGACCGTGGACATCGAGATGTCGAACGCGGTGTGCCTGCACCTCGGCACGTGAACCACCTGCGCCTCGCACCGGCACGCGTGCCGCCGCCTCGCCTCAGTGCTCGCGACCGGCCGTCAGGATGCCGTGGAAGAACAACTTGAACGTGCCGACCGGCTGGCCGCGGTAGGTCACGTCGACGCCGTAGAGCAGCACGCGGCCCTTGCCGACGTGCGCACACAGCACGGCCGCCTTGCCGACCAGGAACTCCTCGCCGATGGCCCACCCGCTCAGGAGCGTGTCCATGCCGCGGTAGCGCGCGACCACGTCGATCGCGGCCAAGCTGTCCGTGACCTCCATGACCACCGAGCTGCCCGTG
Organism: Planctomycetota bacterium; assembly: GCA_043740335.1. Lineage (GTDB taxonomy): Bacteria > Planctomycetota > UBA1135 > UBA1135 > UBA2386 > DASVAL01. The sequence goes on along the minus strand of JAYUCN010000211.1, from coordinate 523 downwards.
ACCATCGCCGCCAGTTCGTGCGAGTTGCCGCGCGCGATCGGGTGGCGCGTGTCGACTTCGATCGCGAGCAACGAACCGGGCACGTAGAACTCTTCGCGCAACGTGCGACGCTCGCCGTCCGCAGTCGGCACGTGTGTTCCAACTTTGATCGGCAGTTCGAAGTGACGGATCACCTTCTCGCACTCGCCACCGAGTGCGATGAGTGTGCCGCCCTGCTCGACGAATTCGCGGATGGCCGGCAACGTCTTCTCGCCCGTGAGCCGCGTCGCGCGGGCTTTCAGGTTGCTCCAGTCTTCGAACTTCGGCAGTGCTTGCGCAAGCTTGTCGAGGTTCTCCTCGTCGCGCCGTTGCGCCGCGCGCTCGAGATCGCGCTGGCCGGGCAGGCCCGTATGGAACACGAGCACGTCGAAGTCCTTGCCGAGGTTGCCCGCTTCGATGCGGTCGCCGAAGACCTGCTGGGCCGGGAACTCGAACTCCTTCAGCACCCACTGATCCCAGCCCGTCGGCATGTGGCCGCCGAACG
>JAYUCN010000210.1:0-5634 GCA_043740335.1 Planctomycetota bacterium | reverse complement strand
GGGGTGCAGTGCGAACCGTCGCGTGCCGCACGCGACAGCGCTGCCTGCACGCGGCTCTGGCTGCGCTCGACGCTGGCGCGGGCCGCCCGTGGCGTCTCGTCGCCGAGTGCCTGTACGGCGGTCTCGAGTTCCTGATGCGCCTGCTGCAGTTCCTGCGCGACCGCGGCGCGCATCTGGTCTTCCTGGGCAACGCGCCGTGACTGCTGCGTCTCATTTGCCTCGCGCTGCTTCTCCAGGGCCTGCTGCGCCCGCTCCAGCTCACGCTGCAGCTTCTGCTGTTCCTTCTCGTGGGTCCGCTGCGCGGTTTCGATCTCGCGCTGCTGCGTCTTCTGCCAGCGCTGCATGGTGGCGCGCAGCTGCTGCAGTTCCTTCTTCGCATCGGCCAGCGCCGACTCCGCCGTTTCGATCTGCGCGCTGGCGCGCTCGAGGTTCTGGACGGCACTCTCCGGGATGACGATCTGGGCGGCGAGCGGAGCCGCGACGAACGCGGCGAGACAGATACCTACCACGAGGGAACGAGCGGACATGGGGAGCCTCCGGCGGAAAGGGACGCGCCGTCGATGGCCCAGGTGCCACCGCGGCGTGGGCGCGGACATAGCCGAATTCGCCGTGACTATTCTCGTTTCCGCACAATTCCCGACCATGCTGCGCCGGTTGCACGCCTGCCGGGCGGCCCATGCGAAGGGACGCCTCCGGCGCGACCAGCGCGCGACGTGCAGGCGTCGGCAACCGCGACCCCCGCACGATCGCATTCCGACCACCGCGAGGTAGCGTTCTCGCCCCGCGTGTCACCGGTCCCCACGAACGCGCCACCCGCGCCTGCCGCCTGGATTGCTGCGCCCGCTGCGTCGACGCCCGCCATGCGGAACGGTCGTCGCTGGCTGCTGCTGGCTCTGGTTCTGTACGTGCTTGCCACGTGGTTCGGCGTCAAGCACGGCATTGGTGCTTCGTGGCGTCAGTGCGACACCCAGGCCATCGCCCGGAACTTCCTCACCGACGGGTTCGACCCGCTGCGGCCGCGCGTCGACTGGCGCGGCGACACCGATGGTGCCGTCGAGTGTGAGTTCCCGCTCTACCAGCTCACGATCGCGTGCGCGCTGGCCGTGTTCGGCGAGGTCGAGTGGCCGGGCCGGGTGCTGTCGATGCTGGCGATGGTGCTCGCGACGGTTGCGCTGCATCGCTTGCTGGAACTGCGGTCGGGTCCCGGTGGCGCCTTGGCCGGGGCCTTTGTGTTCCTGTGCGGCGGGCACGCCTTCATGCTGGCATGTCGTGTCATGCCCGATGCGCTGAGTCTCTGCTTCGCTCTTTTGGGGCTCGTGACGTTCGTGCGCTATCTGGCGACGGGCAAGGCGACGTCGTTGTGGCTCTCGGTCGCGGCGGTCGGGGTCTCGGCGCTCCAGAAGCCGACCTCGTTGCAGATCGTGTTCCTCATGTTCGTGTGGACGGCGCTGCTCGCGAAGCACCGCTTGCGCGAGCCGCGGTTGTGGATCGGCGCCTGCCTGGTTCTTGGCCTCGTCGCTTTGTGGCTCGTGCACGGCCGCGCGTTGTACGCGGAGACCGGGCTCACGTTCGGGGTCGTCAGCGGCGGCGACACGAAGTTCCCCGACTTGCAGAACCTGCTCGATCCGCATGTCCATGCGCAGCTGCTCTGGACGACCGCCCAGTACGGGATGTCGGTGTTCGGAGCGCTGGCACTCGTCGTGTTGCTCGTGCGACGGCGGTTCGATCGCGCCGATCTGGCGATGATCGTCATGGCCGCGGCCGGCCTGCTCGGTACGCTGCGCTACAGCTACTTCCACGGCATGGGCCCCCACTACCACGTCTACGCCGCCGTCGCCGGTGCGTGGTGCGTGGCGCGCGCTTGGCCGCTGTCGGCACCCCGCTGGCTCTGGGTCACTCTGGTGGCGGCGGCGGCCGTGCACGCCGGGTGGCGCCTACGGGACGAACGCGGCATTGCGAAGGTCTCCAACGAATCCCCCATTCTCGAGGTGGCCGCATTCCTGCGCGAGAACTCGGCGCCGACGAGCCTCGTGATCGTTCGCTCCGACAAACCCGGTCTCGATCCGGAATGGCACCGCGGCAACAACTTCGAGGACCCTCGCCTGTTCTACCAGGCGCAGCGACGCGGCTTCGTGCTGCCAGCGGATGGCTTCGACGTGCCGTCGCTCGTGAAGCTGCGCGCCCGTGGTGGCAGATTCGTCTACAACCCGCTGCCGGCGCAGACGTCCGCCGAGGTGACGCGCTGGCTCGACGACCACGGTGAGGTGGTGCTGCGCACCCCGCAGGCGGTGGTTCATCGACTGCGCTCGACGTCCTGATCGCGCCCGTCGGTAGAATGACCGCCTCGACCGCGCCTGCGGTCCTTTGGCGATGGCCCTTCCAGAACCGCCGGACGAACCTGGCAGCCTCGACCTGCTGCGCCAGCTGCGGTCGGGCGTGAAGAACGCGTTCGACCAGCTCTACCGCCGCCACCGCGACGAGCTGCTGCTGGCCGTGCGCGCGGGCATGGGGCCGCGTCTGCGCGCAGCGATGCAGAGCGAGGACGTGCTCCAGAGTTGCGCCATGGAAGCGTTTGCGGTGTTGCAGCGCAGCCCGCAACCGCCGGCTGGCGGCTTCGCGGGGTTGCTGCGGCGACTCGTTCGACATCGCCTCGTCGATCGCGCGCGTGCCTTGCATCGACAGAAGCGCGCGGGGGCCGTGGTGATGTCCGACACGGTCGTCGACAACCTGGGCACGCCGGTGCCGCCGAGCTACAGCGATCCGCGCTACGAACGGCTCGAACGCGCGCTGCAGACGCTGCCACCCGACATGCGGGAGATCATCCGCCTGCGCCGTTTCGACGGCTTGTCGAGCCAGGAAGTGGCCTCTCGCACGGGCCACAGCGACGACGCCGTTCGCAAGCTGTTCTCACGGGCGATGGCCCGCCTCACGCTGCTGCTCGAGGGCGGATCGTGAACGACGAACGGCTCGAGGAGCTGATGGCCGAGTTCTGGTCGCGCCGTGATGCGGGTGAGTCGCTGTCGACGGCGGAGTTCCTGAAGGAACACCCGGAACATGCGGTTGCGCTGCGACCAGCACTGGTGGCGATGCTCGGGGCCTCGGCGATGTTGCCCGCCGCGGACCTGCCGTCGCACATCGCCGGCTACGAAGTGAAGGGTCGGCTCGGGCGTGGGGCGACGGGCGAGGTCTTTCTGGTCGTCGATGCGCATGGTCGGCAACTGGCCTTGAAGCGTCTGCTGCCGCACGTCGGTGCGGTAGTGCGGGCGCAACAACGTCTGCAGCGCGAAGCAGCGGTACTGCGCGGACTGCGTCACCGCAACATCGTCGAGGTCGTCGACGTCGGTGAGGATGCGGCGGCCGGCGGCACGCCGTTCGTGGTCATGGAGCGCATCGACGGCAGCACGCTGTTGGCGGTGATCACCGCGGCGCGCGAGCAGGGGCGCGAGGTTGCGTTCGCGAGGTTCCTTGGCCCTGGCGACAGCTGGCAACGCGTCGCGCGCCTCATGGCCGCGCTCGCGGACGCGCTCGCCGCGGCCCACGCGGCCGGGGTGCTGCATCGTGACCTGAAGCCTGGCAACGTGCTGCTGCGCGCCGACGGAACGCCTGTCGTCGTCGACTTCGGACTCGCCGCCGATGCCGGTGCCGCGACGTTGACGGGCACTGGCGACGTGCTCGGCACGCCGCACTACATGGCGCCCGAGCAGGCGCGTGGGCTCACGGCCAGTGCGGCGTGCGATGTCTACGGGCTCGGGGCGATCCTGCACGAACTGCTGACGCTGACGCCGCCGCGGCATGGTGGGGATGCGTTGCAGGTGCTCGTCGCGGCGCGCACGGAGTTGCCGCTGTCGCCGCGTCGTGTGTCACGCGAGGTGCCGCGCGAACTCGATCTCATCACGCGCCGCGCGATGGCGTTCCGGCCGGGCATGCGCTACGCGAATGCCGCCGAGCTGGCGCACGCGCTGCTGCTCGTGGCGGACGGCGGTCGCCCGATCGGGCTCACGCTCGGCTGGCCGCTGCGGGTCGAGGAGTTCTATCGGCGTCGGAAGTCCGTGCTGGTGGGGCTGCTCGTTGCGGCCGTCCTCGCGGTCGTCGTGTGGATCGGGATGGACCTGCGGCAGGCGGCACGAGCTGATCGGTTGCGCGCGGCCATGGTCGATGCTGCCGAATGCCACTTCGACGACGATGCGCGTGGCGTCGAGGCCGCGGCTGACGTGCTCGACGGTGAGGGCGAGGCGACCCTTGCTTCGTGGCTGCGGCTGGGCGACGACGTGGCCACTGCGGATCCGTTCGTGCAGGCGCTGGCGACGGGGCACCGGGCGCTCGCCAAGGATGCGAGGGGGGCGATGGCGTCGTTCCAACGCGCGGTCGAGCTGCGGCCCGATTCGCCGATCCCCGTGGCGTGGCTCGGCATTGCGGCGGTGCGGGCCAAGGCCGATGTCGTGGCCGAGCGCGAGCTGACGTCCGCGGTGCGGTCGTTGCCGAACTGCGTGCGCCTGCGCTTCGAATTGTCGCGTGTCCTGCGCCAGCAGAAGAAGACGGCGGTGGCGTTGACGCACATGCAGCATGCGGTGACGTTGCCGCGCGCGAACGCGGAGACCTGGCACGAACTGGCCAAGGCGCTCAGTGCCGATCAGCAGCAGGAGCTGGCGTTGGCGGCGGTCGAGAAGGCGATTGCCATGAGTCCGGGCAAGTCTTCCCTGAACATCCTGCGAACCAAGTCCCTCATCCTCGATCGTCTCAAGCGGTATGAAGAAGCGCTGCCGCTGCTGAGAAGCATCCTCGACGAGTCGCCGAGCAAGGAGGCGTGGATGAGCTACGGCGGCACGCTCGACTACCTGCACAAATTCCACGAAGCCGCGGCTGCCTACCGTGCGGCGCTCGCGATCGACAAGAAGCACGCGACGGCACTGTTGTACCTGGCGCATCTCTACTCGGGTTCGGATGGCGCCAACTGCGCGAAGTGCAAGGCGTTCTTCGAAGCGAATCCCGAGATGGTCGATCCAGCGCTCGTCGACGAGTACGCGACGGCGCTGCTCGGGGCGCAGGAGGGTGGCTTCGAATTGGCGGAGACGGTGGCGGAGTACGTGAGGAGGGTCGGTGGTGGGGAGCGCTTCCTGGCGGCGATCGAGGAACGGCTGCGCAAGGACCTGCCCGCGGAGGCGCTGGGGAAGTTGCTGCGCGCGCGCAAGGTGCTGCGGCCCGAGTAGGGTTGTCGCTGAGAATTCGTGCCACCGAAGTTCAGTCTGGGTGGCGGGATGCGCCGGTTGGTGCCGATTCCAGTTAAGGTGCGGGGGTACTGCCTATGGACGGATCTCGGGTGAGTGACTTGAGACGTCCCAGGGTCCACATGGCAAAGCCCACGCAGGCCGCGATGGTTCAGGCTGCAGCGCGACGCGGCGCAAGAACCGTGACGCGAATGCGGCAGGTCATAGAGGATGCCGCCGAGGAAGCGCTGAGTCGGTGGCTGGATGGTGTGAGCAAGGGCAAGGAGGTCGGGCAGGTCGCTTCGTGGGCATTCAGGGTCGGGGCGAACGCTGCCAAGCGACTCGGGAGACGGGACAAGAGGAATCGGACGGGGGTCGCCGCTGGGGAGAGGAGTGGCAACGGTGCCGTCGAGGCGGAGGAGGCGGTGTT
>JAYUCN010000209.1:0-5638 GCA_043740335.1 Planctomycetota bacterium | reverse complement strand
GCGGTCGAACTCCTCGGTCCACAGCTTGTCGGCGGGGATCGCGCCGGCCTGCTTCTCCTTCTCGAACTCGGCCTTCCTGCGTTCGAAGTCGGCGATGTACTCGCGCACGTCCTCGATCGCGCGGCGCAGCTTGCGGATCTGTTGCAGGCGTCCACCGCCGGCCGCGAACAGCGACATCTTGATGCCGGTGTTGGCGGCGACCGCCATGTCCTCGACGGTGCGGCCGATCGGGCGCACGACCATGCCCGAGCCGCCGAGCAGCGTCTGGTTGCCGGGCAACACGTGGATCGTGCCGACGCCGTTGCGCAGCGCGTCCTCGAAGTAGATCGCGGCCGGGTCGATCGCGTCGGCGACCGACAGCCACGGCACGTTCTGCATGTTCTCGTTGAAGCCGCGTTGGCCACCTTGCGAATGGGCGACGACCCAGGTTGGCATGACGACCTTGCCGGTTGCGTCGATCACCTTCGCGGCCCACGGGATCTCGACGTCGGCGGCCTTGGCGACCTTCTGGATGCGCCCGTTCTGGATCAGCACCACGCCGTCTTCGATCGTGGGGCCGTTGATGGTCAGGATCCTGCCCGCCTTGACGGCGACGATGTCCTGGGACGTGGCGGCGACCGCCATCAGGGCCGCGGCGGCGGCGAGGAGGAACGTTCTCATCGGGGAGCGAGCACGGAGTTGCCGTTGATGTGGACCGACTCGGCGGTGGCAGCCGGGTCGAGGGGATCGTGGGACCAGACGACGAAGTCGGCGTCCTTGCCGGGGGCGAGACTGCCCGTGCGGTCGGCGACGCCGAGCAGGCGCGCGGGCAGGATGGTGACCGCATCGATGGCCTTTTCGGGCGACAGGCCGTTGCGCACGGCGAACATCGCTTCGCGCACGAGGTCGAGGGCCGCGAGGTTGCTGCCCGTCGTGATGACGAACGGCACGCCGCGTTCCGCGAGCAGACGCACGGTCGCGTAGCGCGGGTCGGCGCCGTCGGACCCGGCCGAGCCGGCGACGACCGCCGCACTCGGCGCGCCGAGCAGCACCGTCACCTTCGCGGCCACGATCTCGTCGAGCACAAGGTAGGCGTCCTGGGCATCGTCGATGACGGTCTGGTAGCCGAACTCGGCGGCGACGCGCAGGGCGGTGCGGATGTCCTGTTCGGACCGCGCCGTCGTGTAGGCCGCGAGCTTGCCCTGCAGCACACGCATGAGCACTTCGCGGCCGGGGCTCGCCGGGGGCGGTGCCTGGCCGAGCGTCTGCTCGAGCGCTGCCTTGGCGTCGTAGAACGACCGGCGCACTTCCCAGACGACGCCCATGCGCGTGGTGGGGCGGCGGTAGTAGATCGAATCGACGTTGCCGCCGCGGATCGCGCGATTGCCCATCGACGGTTCGCTGCCCATGACGATGCGCAGGCTCACGTCCTCCTTGAGCACCATCGACGCCGGGTCGGTGCCGAACGTCTTCACGACGCAGCCGAGGCCGCCGATGACATTGCGCGTGCCCGGCATGACGTGCACGGTGGTGACGCCGGCGGCGCGGGCATGTTCGAAGGCGCGGTCCCCGGGGTCGAGGCTGTCCAGCACACGCAGGTTCGGGGTCACTTCCTCGCTCTGTTCGTTGAGGTCCCCCTGGTTTCCGCCCCCGCGGAACGAAGCGTCGACGAGACCAGCCGTGATCGTCTTGCCGCTGCAGTCGACGACGACCGCACCGTCGGGGATCGGCAGCGACGCCCCGCCGACCGCTTGGATCTTGCCGCCGGCGACGACGAGCACACCCTGTTCGATGGGAGGAGCACCGCCCGGCAGGATGCGGGCGCCCTTGTAGACGGTCGCCTTGTCCTGGGCCGCGGCCGCCGCGAGGAGCAGGAACGGTACGGCAAGCCTCGGCAAGCAGCGGGACATCAGCGTTCTCCGGCGAGGGTTGCTGGGGCAACGGCCTTCGCGGCGGTGGCGGCCTTCGGTGCGTCGCCGTGCACGCGTACGCCGTCGATCCAGGTCGCGAGATGCGCCGAGCCGAGGTCGAGCGGGTCGCCGCGGAAGACGAGGAAGTCGGCGGCGCAGGCCTGTCGCAACGAACCAACCGTGGCGTGCTGGCCGAGCAGCATCGCCGGCATGCGGGTCAGCGCCTGCAGCGCCGTCTTGCGGTCGAGGCCGTGACGCACGGCGAGCGCGGCCGACAGGCGCAGTTGGTCGGGCTTGCCACCGAAGCAGAACGGCACGCCCGCTTCGGCCAGCAGCGTCGGCAGTCGCAGTTGCTGCAGGCGCGCCTCGGGGGTGAGCGTATCGAGCACGACGCTCGCCTTCTGCTGCACGATCCGCGAGAGCACCTTCGCCGCGTCCCGTGCGCCGACGAGGGTCGGCTCGAAACCGAACTCCTTGGCGAGGTCGAGGGCGGCGCTGAGTTCCGTGTAGGTGTCGGCATACACGAACACGGCCCGCGAGCCTTGCAACACCTGGCGCAGTACAGTGGCGTCGGGGCCGGTCTGCGTGCCGGTGCGCGCGACTGCGAACGTCGTCCGCAACAGGTCGACCGCACCCATGAGCGATGTCGGTTGTCGTTCGGGATTGCGGGCCGCCTGCACGAGCGACAGCGACAGGTGCAGCTCCGGTGCGGCGATCGTGCCACCGATGCGCCCCGGCTTGACGAGGGCGCCGATGCCGCCGGCGACGTTGCGGGCCGAGGGCGACAGCGCCAGCGACGTGATGCCGTGGCCAGGCAGCGGCGCCAGCTCTTCCTGCCATGCATCGAAGGCGTCGGCGACACGCAGGTCGGGCGTGAAGGCGAGAGCACCCTCGGCGAGGTCCCGGTCCTGGCCGAGCGTCGATTGCGCGAGCACGAAGCCGGGCACGATGGTGGCATCGCCATAGTCCACGACCGTGGCGCGCGCGCGCGCTTCGGTGGGGATGTCGTCGCCGACGTAGGCGATCTTGCCCTGCCGCACGAGCAGCATGCCGTCGGTGAGCACCGTGTCGGTGGCGACGACGATCTGGTGCGCTTGCACGAGCAGATCCTGGCTCGGCAGCGAACCGGCGAACGCGAGGAGAGCCGCGAGTGCTGGCGACGTACTCTTCATGCCTGGGCTCTTCATCACTTGGCCTCGTATTCGGTGTGGCCCTTGGCGAGCACGAGCAGCACGCGGCTGTCGGTGGCGAACAGCGGACGATCGCAGACGAGCACGTCGGCGAGCTTGCCGGCCCGCAACGAGCCCGTGTCCTTGGCGATGCCGAGGATCTCGGCGGGCGTCAGCGTGATGGCCCGCAACGCCGCCTCGGCATCGAGGCCGCGTCCCGCGGCCGCCGCCGCCATGAGCGGCAGCAACGAAGCACGGCGCGCGCTGCCACTCGCGATCGCGAACGGCACGCCGGCTGCCTGCAGCAGTGCGGGCAGCGCCGTCGGGTCGTAGACGTCGTAGGGCTTGGTGAGGCTGTTTGGCAGCACTTCGGTGAGCACGACGCTGGCGCCCTGGCGCGCGATGTCCGCGGCGAGCGGGCCAGCCCCATAGGCTTGCTCGAGCACGAGCAGCGGAATGGAACGGTCCCGCTGCAGGCGCAGGGCGGCGCGCAGTTCGTCGGGCCGGTGCGCTTCGACGCGCAGCGGCAGTTCGCCGTCGATCACCGCGAGCAGTGCTTCCTTCTGCGGGTCGCGCGCGGGCGGCTTTGGGTAGACGGGGCGCTTGGGCGCCTCGTCCTTCTTCTCACCGGCCGGTGCCGACGGCGTGCCCTGGGCGGGTGGTGCGTCGGCGGGTTTCGGATCCTGTTTGGGAGGATCCTGCTTCTGCGGGTCTTGCTTCGCGCGGTTCTCGGCGAGCGTGGCCAGGAGCGTCGCTATGGCCTGTTCGAACTCCTTGTCGCTCGTGCCCGCGTCCCTGGGCGGTTCGTTGCCGCCGCCGCCACCGCCGCGGTTGCCACCCCTGCGGGGCGGCCGGCTCTCCCCAGGTGGGCCCGCAGGTGCCGGGGTTGCTGCAGGCGCTGCGGGCTGCTCGCCTTCCTTCTTGTCCGCAGGCTTGCCGGCGTCCTTCTTCTTCTGGTGCCAGGCGAGGTAGTCCGCGAACTCCTTCTCGTACTTCTTCAGCGCTTCGTCGTGGTCCGTGCGCGCCTTGCGGAACTCCTCGAGGCCTTCGAACACGGCGTCCGCCGCCTCGAGCTGCTGCTGCCGCTGCAGCGCGTGCGTCGGGCCGGGGCCGTTCGTCATGCGCAGATGCACGCCAGCGTGTTCGCGCTTCTCCCAGAGATCGAAGCCGCTCTGCCGCGGCCGTACGACCGCACCCTGGCCGCGGAACGTGGCGGGAGAACGCACGGTGACGTAGGCCGTCGTGATGCCGGCCTGCACGAGTTCGTCGTCGCGGTCGTGGCGCAAGTGCAGGTCGTCGGCGAGGGTCGCACCGGCGTCGAGATCGCCACTACCGCGCATGGCGAGGTCGGTGTAGGCGTCGGTTGCCGCGTCGACGAGGCCGGGATACACGTGCCCGGTCGGGAACGAGCGCACGACTGCGTTGCCCGGCGTTTCGATCTCACTCTGCTTGCCCACCGCGATGATGCGTTCGCCGCGCACGACGACGACGCCGTCCTGGATCGCGGGACCCGCGACGGGGTGCACGGTGCCGGCCTGGATCACGATCGCTTGGCGGCGCGAGCGCCGCTCGGGGGCCGCTTCGGCAGCGGGTTGTTCGGGCCGGCTCTCGGCGGCAGGCGGGGCGGTGGGGGGCGTCGGATCCTGCGCCACCGCGATCGCGGCGGCGAACATCGGCAAGCAGCAGGATGCGAAGAAGAGGTGCGAACGGAGGGGCCGCATGCTGAGGTTCCGGGGTGCTGCCGCAGACGAATGGGGGAGGCACTTCTACGGAACCAGCGGGTTCTCTCGCCAACCCTTTCTTGGGGTTCGAGACGTACCGGTTGCGTACGGGCAGCGGCGGCTCCTGGCTCGGTTGCGGTGTCATCGCGATTGTGGGAGGGCGAAACCCCGGATCGTGGTCTGCAGCTGACATCTTCCTGGGCGGAAGGCGAAGCTCGCCGCGGCGCTGGGATCGCGCGCGCACCAGAAGAACACGGTGAGCGGCAGGTTCATGCGCGCGGGCGTCGCAACGAACGTCGGTCGATCCCTGGCTCAGGCCCAGGGCGGTCGCCGTCGCCCGCTCTCGGGCTTCTTCACGATCGGTGCCGTGCGCACCGGCTGCCGGTGCGGCGGCGCCTTGCCGGTCAGCGCCGCGAGCAGGAACTCCAGCACGTCGGTGGCCTCGTACTGTCGGCTGCGGCCGAGCGGCGGCAGCATGAGGTGCGTCTTGCCCGCCTCGACGGGCCGCACGTCGGCGAAGCAGTCGAGCCAGCTGCCGCCGAGCGGCACCCCGGGCGGATGCCGCACGACCAGGCGGTCCTGTTCGACCCACTGCACCGAGAGCACGGACAATCCCTGCAGGCCGTGCTTGAGGCGGAAGACGCGCAGCAGCGTGCGCACGGGTTGCGGTAGCTTGCCGTAGCGATCCTTGAGTTCCGCTTCGAGTGCGAGCAGATGCTCGTCGTCGATCGCTTCGTCCATCTCGCGCAGGAGCTCGAGCCGCTGGCGCGGCTCGGTCAGGAAATCGAGCGGCAGGAACGCCTGCAGGCGCAGGTCGACGTCGACCTCGACACGGGAGAGGTGCACGTGCGCGACGTCC
>JAYUCN010000208.1:0-5642 GCA_043740335.1 Planctomycetota bacterium | reverse complement strand
AAGAATGGGAAGCGTGCGAGAGCAGGTGCGACAGACCATGTGGTGAAGAGGTCGATGCAGGGATGTTGGCGCGAGCCAACGGAGCCGCTCGCAGGCGGTTCAGCGGCTGCGGAAAAAGCAACGGCGGCAGTTCCCCCATGGACGGCAGGGCGGTGCCGAGCATGATGGTCACCTCGCCAAAGGACCTGCCATGCCCGTGCACCTGATGATCGTCCCTGCGCCACCGCTGCGAGGCTGAGCTGCGCATGGCGACGCGCCGCGGACTCGGTTGCCTGCTCCTCGCCGGTGCCACGGCCGCACAGGAACCGCATTGGGCCTTCGTGGCGCCGACGCGCGCCGTGGTGCCCGCGGTGCGCGACGCGACCTGGGCCAGGAACGACGTCGATCGCTTCGTGCAGGCGCGTCGTGAGGCGATGGGACTGCCGGCGGCGCCAGAGGCAGCGCGCGGCGAACTGCTGCGACGCGTCACGTTCGACCTCACCGGGCTGCCGCCGACGCTTTTGGAACTCGAAGCGTTCGAGGCCGACGAACACCTCGATGCCTACGAACGGGTCGTGCTCCGCTTGCTCGCCACTCCAGCCGCCGCCGAGGAGTCGACGCGGCTCTGGCTCGACCTGTCACGCTACGCCGACACCCACGGCATGCAGACCGACCAGGTGCGCGCCCTGTGGCGGTGGCGCGACTGGGTGCGCGACGCCTACGCCAGCAACCTGCCGTTCGACCAGTTCGTCACCGAGCAGCTCGCGGGCGACTTGCTGCCGGACGCGACGTTGGCGCAACGCATCGCGAGCGGCTGGAACCGCAACAACCCGACGTCCGACGAGGGCGGTCTGATCCCCGAGGAGTACCTGTCCGTCTATGCGAAGAACCGCACCGACACGTTCGGCACCACGATGCTCGGGCTCACGGTCGGCTGTGCGCAGTGCCACGACCACAAGTACGACCCGCTGACGCAGCACGACTACTACCGCCTGCTCGGCTACTTCGCGTCGTTCGCCGAGACAGGCAACGACGGCGGTGCGCTGGCGCCAGCACCCGCGCTGCGGGCACCGCGGCCCGACGAGCGCGCCGAGCTCGATCGCCTGCGCGCTGCGGCCGACGACGCAAGCGCTCGGTTCGCCGCCGACCCGGACCAGTGGCTGCTGCTGCACGTCGACGAGCACTTCGACGCGATGCAATTCATGGCACCGGGCGATGGCTCGCTGCTCGCGCCAGCACCGCCGCCGGTGCGCGGCAACTACGTGCTCTTGTGCAACGGCGAGTTCGCCGGCATCAACACGCTGCGGATCACGGTCATGCCCGACGACCGTTTGCCCGAACACGGGCCGGGGCGGGCGCCGAACGGCAACTTCGTGCTGACCGCGGTCGACGTGTTCGCCGGCAGCGGCGACGCCGTGGAGCGCGTCGCGATCGCGAGTGCGGAGACGACGTTCGCGCAGCCCGGCTTCGATGCGGCGAACGTGATCGACGGTGATCCGGCGACGGGCTGGGCGCTGCAAGGTCATCATGCCGCGACCGCACTCGTGTTGACGCTGGCGCAGCCGCTGCCGCCGGGCACGCAGCACCTCGAGCTGCGCATGCAACACGAGTCGAAGCATGAGCAGCACCTCGTCGGTCGCTTCGCCTGGCACGCGAGCAGGCAGCGCGTCGCCGGACTCGCAGCGGCGGCCGGCACCGCGCAGCAGACGCTCGCGGCGTTCGAGGCGCAGGTGCCGTCGTGCATGGTCAGCGCGGAGCTGGCAACGCCGCGCGACGTGCACGTGCTGCTGCGCGGCCGCTACGACCAGCCCGGCGAACGCGTCGACAAGGGCACGCCAGCCTTCCTGCCACCGCTGCCCGCGAACGCGCCGCCGGATCGCCGCGCGCTGGCGTCGTGGCTGTTCTCGCCCGAGCAACCGCTGACCGCGCGCGTCGCCAGCAACCGCATCTGGACGCGGCACTTCGGCCGCGGCCTCGTCAGCACACCACACGACTTCGGCCGGCGCGGCGCGCGGCCCAGCCATCCGGAGCTGCTCGACTGGCTCGCGTGCGAGTTCCGCGACAGCGGCTGGGACGAACGGCATCTGCATCGGCTCCTCGTCACCTCGGCGACCTACCTGCAGTCGGCGCGCACCACGTCGACGCTGCTCGCGCGCGATCCCGACAACGTGTTGCTCGCGCGCATGCAGAGGCAGCGGCTGCCGGCGGAGTCCATCCGCGACCAGGCCCTCGCCGTGAGCGGCCTGCTTGTCCACTCGCAGGGTGGTCCGAGTGTCAAGATCCCGCAGCCGCCTGGCATCTGGGAAGCCGTCGCGTTTCCCGGCAGCAACACCGAGCACTACGCGGCGGACACCGGCGACGCGCTGCACCGGCGCAGCCTCTACACGTTCTGGAAGCGCACCGCACCGCCACCGCTGCTCGTGACGCTCGATGCGCCGAGCCGCGAGCAGTGTGTGGTCGAACGACAGGTGACGAACACGCCGCTGCAGGTGCTCGCCCTGTGGAACGACGAGGGCATGCTCGAAGCGGCCCGCGCGTTCGCGGGGCTCTGCCAGGCGCAGCCGGGCGACGACCGGGCCCGGCTCATCTTCGGATTCCGCACGCTGCTGCAGCGCGCGCCGTCCAGCCAGGAACAGCAGGTGCTGCTGCATGCACTGAGCACGCAACGCGACGCTGCCGGCGACGAAGCAACAGCGTGGACGATGGTCACCAACCTGCTGCTGTCGCTCGACGAGGCGCTGCATCGCAACTGACATGGACCAGCACAAAGCACTCGATCGCCGTTCGTTCCTCGCGCAGGCCAGTGCCGGTGCCGCGGCGTTCGCCCTCTGGCCCGCGGACAACGTGCCCCCGCAGCAACCGCACTTCCCGGCGCGCGCTCGCCGGGTGCTCTACCTGCACATGTCGGGCGGGCCGTCGCAGCACGATCTGTTCGACTACAAGCCAGCGCTCGCGCGTTGGCACGGCCAGGACTTGCCGGACTCCGTGCGCCAGGGCCAGCGCATCACGACGATGACGTCGATCCAACCGCGCCTGCGCATCGCCAACACTCGGCGGTTGTTCGCGCAGCGTGGCCAGTGTGGCGCATGGATCAGTGACCTGCTGCCGCACACGGCGCAGGTCGCAGACGAGCTGGCAATCATTCGCTCGATGCAGACCGACGCGATCAACCACGAACCCGCGATCAACCTGTTGCAGACCGGCGCCGAACAGCCGGGGCGCCCGAGCTTCGGCGCGTGGCTGGCGTGGGCGATCGGCAGCGAGTCCAGCGCCCTGCCCGCGTTCGTCGTGCTGCATTCGACGTGGTCAGGCCCGAAGGTCGACCAGCCGCTCTACCATCGCCTGTGGGGTGCGGGCTTCCTGCCCGCCCAGCACCAGGGCGTGCTGTTGCGCAGCCAAGGCGATCCGGTGCTGTTCCTGCAGGATGCACCCGGCGTCTCGCGCGCGGCGAGGCAGGCACAGCTCGAGGCGATGGCGACACTCAACGCCGCGGCGCACGAACGCTTTCACGACCCGGACATAGACGCGCGACAACGGCAGGCCGAGCTCGCGTTCCGCATGCAGGCGGCCGTGCCCGAGCTCGTCGACATCACCCAGGAACCGCCGTCCGCGCTGGCCCTCTACGGCGACGACGTGGGCAAGCGCGGCACGTTTGCCAACAATGCGCTGCTGGCGCGCCGCCTGCTCGAACGCGGCGTGCGCTGCGTGCAGATCTACCACCGCGGCTGGGACCAGCACAAAGACCTCGAGCAGGACCTGCCCAGACAGTGCCGCGACGTCGATCAGGCGACAGCCGCGCTGCTCTTCGATCTGCGCCAACGCGGCCTGCTCGACGACACGCTGGTCGTGTGGACCAGCGAGTTCGGTCGCACAGTCTATGCGCAAGGGGATCTCGACGACGGCAGCTACGGTCGCGACCACCATCCGCGCTGCTTCGTCACGTGGCTCGCGGGCGGCGGCGTGCGCAAAGGCCTTCAGCTCGGTGAGACCGACGAACTCGGCTACAACACCGTGCGCGATCCGGTGCACGTGCACGACTTCAACGCGACGCTGCTGCACCTGCTCGGTTTCGACCACGAGCAGCTGACCTTCCGCTTCCAGGGGCGCGACTTCCGGCTCACCGACGTGCATGGGCGCGTCGTGCGGGCCCTCCTGGCGTGAGGTTCCCCGCGACCAACGCCTGTCGCGGACGCGCCTCGATCATGTCGGGGGAACGGGCACCGCTGCGACCCAGATCGTGCGCCGCGGTCCCCGCGTCCGCCGCGCGCGCACGCGATGCTCCGCGACGGCAAAACCGCTGCGGCGCAGGCGCGCGGTGAACGCCGGGTTGCTGACCGACGACCACACCGCGAGCACGCCTCCCGGGCGCAATGCGGCGCGCGCCGTGGCGAGCCCACGGTCGTCGTAGAGGCGATCGTTGCAGGGGCGCGACAGGCCTTCGGGCCCGTTGTCGACGTCCAGCAGCATCGCGTCGTAGCGGCCGGTCGCCGCGGCGATCACCTCGCCGACATCGCCGACGATGAGGTGCGTGCGCGGGTCGCGCAGCGGATGGCGGGCGCACTGCCCCAGCACCTCGCGGTTCCAGGTCACCACCTCGGGCACGAGTTCCGCGACCTCGACGATGGCTGCCGCGTCGACGAGCTCGAGGGCGCGCGCGAGCGTGAAGCCCATGCCGAGGCCGCCGACCAGCACCCGCGGGGCCTGGCGGGCGCCGAGGCGCTCCAGCGCGAGTTCGGCCAACGCTTCCTCGGAACCGTGCACGCGGCTGCTCATGAGCTCGGTGCTGTCCACCACGAACGTGAAGGCGCCATCGTGGTGATAGCAGCGCAGTTCACCGCGATGGCCAGTCCCGTGTCCAGGAATCGGCGCCGACCCGACGAGTTGGTGGCGAATCATGTCGCCACGCTGCTCAAACGTACGGGTTTCTGGGCCGTTGCGTCCACTGGACTACCAGCGGTCGCGACCGCCGCCGCCGCGATCCCCGCGATCGCCGCGATCACCACCACCACCGCCGCCGCCGCCACCGCGGGCCTGGCGCTCCTGCGCCTCGTTGACCTTGAGCGCGCGGCCGCCGAGGTCGAACCCGTTCATGGCCTTGATGGCCAGCTGCGCATCGGAATCCGTGGCCATCTCGACGAACGCGAAGCCGCGCGACCGACCCGTGTCGCGGTCGATCATGATCTGTGCACTGGCGACCTTGCGCCCATCCTGCTCGAAGGCCGTGACGAGGTCGCCTTCGACCGTGTTGAAAGACAAGTTGCCGATATAGAGACGCTTACCCATGGAGAACTCACTCTTGGACTTGCTGCGAATGCGCCCGCGGATGCAAGCGCGTGAAGAACGACCGCGGGGAGGCTGAATCCAAGAACAGGAACCCTGAGGGCGGCGCAACCGGCTGCGCGATGCTTCGAACCGGTCCTGCTCGGCTTTGGGACCGAACAGAGGGGCGGCAGCGTAGCCGCTGGCAGGTGTCCGCGCCGCACCCAACTGCGAATGTCGGCCGGAACGTGACCGCTACGACATCGCGGCGCGCAGCGGACGCAGCGTTGGGCGGCCCGAAGCGGGGTCGCGCGCGATCTCATAGCGCGGCACCGTGGTGTCGACCTCGCGCGACCACAGCTCGATGCCGCCCGTCATCGACCGCACGTTCGTGAAGCCATGGC
>JAYUCN010000207.1:0-5649 GCA_043740335.1 Planctomycetota bacterium | reverse complement strand
CTCTCGATGTCGCGGTGCTCTGGCACGACGGCACGCCGGCAGTCGATGTCGCAGTGCGCTGCCGACCGCTGCCACTCGACGTGGAGCTCTGGCTGCGTGCTGCACGCACCGATGGCCATGGCGTGGCGCACTTCGAAGGACTACGCCCCGGCATGGCCAATGCGATGACGGGTCGCGCTTCCTCATCAGACGTCGAGCTGAAAGCGGGCACGACGCAGAGTGCGACAATCACCATTCCGCGTGGCATCGACGTGCGCGGGCGAGTGCTCGATCTCGAAGAACGCCCGATTGCCGGTGCGATGGTGTGGATGTCGGTGACAAGGTTCAGTGATGACAGCGAGCCCGTCGCGGTGACCGGGCCCGATGGCGCGTTCGCGATTCGCAGCTCAGGCCTCGAGCATGTCGTTTCGGCGACGGCACCCGGCTTCGGCTGCGCCAAGGTTGCATTCGTCCGCCAGGAGCACACCGACAAGGATCTCGTGCTCGTGCTGCGGCAAGCACCCGGCGTGCTCGTTGGTACCGTGGTCGATCCTGGCGGGTCGCCTGTCACCGATGCACGTGTGCTGGTGGGCATCACGTCTTCGCGAAAGGGCGAGCACCAGCGCGTCTTTGGCGAGGTCTCGGGCCAGGATTCCTGGCCGGCGCGCTTTCTCCGCAGCGACGCGGCCGGGCGGTTCCGGGTCGAGGGCTTGCCGTTGTGGAACTGGCCCGTCTGGATCGGCGCACCAGGGTTTGCACCTGCCTGGCAGCAAGTGCAACTGCTGGCCGGCATCGAAACGAAGGTGACGATCGGCCTTTTGCACGGTGCCACCTTGCGCGG
The DNA here is from genome assembly GCA_043740335.1 of Planctomycetota bacterium. Lineage (GTDB taxonomy): Bacteria > Planctomycetota > UBA1135 > UBA1135 > UBA2386 > DASVAL01. The sequence continues at coordinate 4,829 of JAYUCN010000207.1, read as the reverse complement.
TTGCGTGACGGATGCGACGGGTCGCCCGGTCGCCGGGGCGGAGGTGTTCGGGTATCCGAAGCTGCCGGAAGCGCACGAACTGATCACCCTCGGAGTGAGCGGGCTTGGACAGGACCCGCCGCTATGGGCGCAGTTGACGACGAAGACCGGGGCGGACGGGCTCTATCAGCTTGCCAACGTCCTCCCCGCCAAACTGCGGCTCAACATTTCGCACCGCGACGGACGAGCCAAAACGGAGTGCGAGGTGACCGACGGCCAGACCTTCGTCTGGGACGCGGTGATCGTGGCGGAGTCGCGGCGGCCGCTGCATGGGATGATCGTGGATGAGGAAGGCAACCCGCTCGAAGGTTGGCAGATCCGCGTGGACGCTCTTGGCAACCCTGAGAACGAGGGATGGATGTGGACAGGCAAGGGCGGCGTCTTCCGGACGAATCCGGTCTCGGCTGGCGTGCATCGGATCTTTCTGCAACCGCGTGCACCCATGGTCGGTGCCGAGGTTGCCGTCGGCGAGTTCGACGTTGCGAACTGCCCGCTGCGACTCGTCGTGCCACGCGAGCACGTGCCGACGGGCTCGTTGCACGGGCGCATCGTGGCGCCGGACGTCCCGCCCGGTGCACGCGGCTTCGCGGAGCTGACGCACCGCGACCTGCAGCAATCGGTCAGGGTCGAGCTGGATGCGGAATGGCGATTCGGGTCTGGACCTCTGCAGCGAGGTGCGTACACGGTGCGCGTCGGCAGCCCCGCCTTCGGTGAGATCAGCGTCGGCCAATTCGAGGTTGTCGACGGTCAGGCCACGGACATCGGCGAGTTCAAGGTTCCGACGCCCGGTGTGCTCGTCGTCACGATCGTCGATGCGGCGGGCCAGCGCTTGCCGGACGGGTGGGTGACGGCGCGGGCGCTCGGTCCCGATCTGTCGCGCCGCGGGGACCTCACGCACCAGGAGGGTCGTGCGCGCGGCAACCTGCCCGCGGGCCGGTGGCTGCTGGCTTCCGTGGACCTGGTCCCGCTGGCCGCAATGGAGGTCGAGGTCCGAGCCGGCGAGACCACGGAAGTTGGTTTCGTCGTGCCCGACAGCGTGCCGTTCGTCTTGCGCGTGCCGGCTGCCGCGCGCGAGTTCGGCCGCATGCGTCAGATGTGGCGCGATGCGACGGGCTCCGTGCTGCGCAATTGTGGTGTCTACGAGAGTGACGCTGGCACCGACTTGTCGCGTTCGGCGCCGCCCGGCCGCTACACGCTGGAGGTCGTCGATGCCAAAGGCCGCAAGGCACAGGCGACGTTCGACCTGCGCGCGAGCGACCCACCGCAGGTGGTCGAGCTGCCGCTGCCCGGCCGCTGAGTGCAGATCACGGCGGTCCCCAGGCCGTCATCGATCGGGCACGTCGATGGTGGCCGTCGGGCCAAGGCCGACCTGGACACTGCCCTCACGCCACACGGTGGCCCGATTGTCGTCGCCGCGCGTCGGCAGCCGGAGCCGCCATTCCCAGTCACCAGCTGGCAGGTTCCGCGTGACCAGATCCGTGCGGCCGCCGAGGTCCCAGAAGCCAAGGCGCTCGCCCCACGCCCCGCCGCGGCGGCGGAACTGCAGCTGCAGCCCATCGCCGAGGAACGGTGTGGTGCTGCGCACCAGAAGATGCGCGAGCGGTCGCAGGACGAGTTGCACCTGTGTTTCGCCCAAAATGTCGACCAGCACTTCGGTCTCGGCACCGACGCCGACGCGAGCCAGCGATCCGTTCGCAGCGAGGATTGCGCCGCCCGGGCAAAGTGCGAACGGAACGAGGGGGCGATTCGCTCCTTCCTGTGGAGCAGCCACAGCTACACTGCGCGCTGCGTCCATGCGTTCGTCGACCTCCTGTCTTGGCTTCCCGTTTCGCAACATGAACCACCTCGTCGGTACAGCCCTCCCGTTCTCCCTGGCTCTCTGCCTCGCAGCGCAACAGGCGGAGCGGCCCCTGCGAGGATCTGGCATCGAGATCGGCACGGCACGGGGCGTGTTTCCCTGCGACGACCAGCTGGTCGCCATCGGAGCGGGCTTCAAGGCGTACTTCGGCCACGGCGAGGTCGAGTTCGTGCCCGCGTTCGGACGGCGGGCCCCACACAACTTCCCCTTGCGCGTGCGTGCTTCGGGACTCGCCCGGTGCGGTGCCGCGGTGCCGTTCCTGTCGGCGCCCCCCGAGCCTGTCGGCAAGGCGTCCGTGCAGTACCGGCGCGCACCTGGAGTGATCGAGCTCTTCACGGTGCAGGATGGCGGCCTCGAGCAGTCGTTCGTGCTGGACCGGAGACCGGACGGCACTGGCGACCTGGTCGTGACCTGCGAGTTGCAGTGTGAGATCGGCGCAAAGCCGGATGGCAAGGGCGGCCTGCGCTTCCCGATCGACGGCACCGGCGAGTTCACGATCGGCGCCGTTACTGCCATCGATGCCGTGGGCCGACGGGTGGGCGGCAGTCTTCGTCTGGAGCACGACACACTCACGCTCTCCGTACCAGCGCAGTTCGTCGACGGCGCGGCCTATCCGCTCGTCGTCGATCCGCTGCTCGGTGGCCCGACCTTGCTCAGCGGTCTCGATCGCGAGGATCCCGACGTCGTGCTCGATCCCGCCAGCGGCGACTGGTTCGCGGTGTGGGCCCACTACACCAGTGCAGGGGATGCGGACGTCTATGGCCAACGCGTTTCGCAGGGCAATGGCGGCCTGGTGGGCCCCGTGCTCGTTATCGATGCCAGCGGCAGCAACACCGAGTTTCCGCGGGTGGCTTCCGTGCGCAGCGCTGGGCGTGTGCTCGTCGTCTACCGACGGCCAGGAGTCATCATCATCACGCCGTCGACCCTCGAAGGACGCGTCGTCAACGTCGCCGCCCAGACTGTGTCCTTGGCGGCCACGATCGCATCCGGAGTTGACGAGTTTGCCGTCGGCAGCGAGGACACCACGGCGGACAACGAGGCGTTGGTGGTGTGGGGGAACTCCACGGCAGTGGATGTAGCGCAGGTCACTGTGCCTACCTCCGGTTCGCCGGTGCCGTCTGCTCCCGTGACGATCGCGACCGGGGTCTACCTGCCGAGCGTCGCGATCAGCAAGACGAACGGGGGCACCGGCAACTACCTCGTCGCGTGGCGGACGTCCTCGACCCTGCCGCTGCCCGGGCAGTCGTTCACCCTGTATGGCCAACTCGTGTCACGCAACCTGGCGATCCTGACTCCCGTGCGCACCCTGGACATGGCGACGACCGGCCGACCGGTGATCGACTGCTCGGGGTCCGCGTGGCTGGTCGCCTACACGCAGTGGGAGCCGGGCAGTTCGACGCTCCACGACGTCATGTGCGTCAAGGTTCTCTACCTGGCCACGTTCGGCAGCCTCATCGTGAATGCTGGCCCGCTGCCCGTCGAGGCGACGTCTGGCCAGGACGAGTCCCTGCCGGACATCGCGTGGCTCGGCCAGCGCTTCGGGGTGACGTTCACGGAGAACTTCGGACAGTCGAACGAGAATGTCGGCGCCTGGCTCGTCAACACGGACTGCACGACGTGCAGCACGCGCATGTCGCTGCAGGGCGTCACGCTGGCGGGCTTCACCCAGGAACGTCAAGCGCACATCGCGGGCCGGGCAGCTTGGCAGCCGGGTGTCGACAACGGCGAGATCGTCTTCGTCGAGGACAGCCCCACGACTCCGCATCCCTTCATCATCGGCCAACGCATCCTCGGCGTCGGGCCCGGTGGCCAGGTCGTGGATCTCGGCGGCGGGTGTGGCCAGGGCGGCACCGCGGGCTCGACCAGCAACGGCTTCGCGCTCGGCAATCCGGACTGCCAGTTCGAGGTCACCGGCCTGGAACCGGGAGCACTGTCGCTCTGTTGCCTCGCCGTCCCGGCCGCGACGTTGACGTGCGGGACGTGCACGTTCCTGAGCCCGCTGGCCACCTACTTCGAGCCGAGCGTCGCCGGCACCGCGTCGCACACGTTCAGCGTGCCTTGCGATCCGGTCAACCTCGGCTTCCTGATGGAGGTGCAGTGGGTGTCGCTGCTGACGAGCACCACGCCTTGCCCGTTGGTGACCGGGTTGGCGGGATCCAACCGGGTCCGCTTCGCGGTTGGCCCGTGACGCTTCGTCCAGGCTGCCGCGCGGAACTCGATGCCTACTTGCGCTGGCCCGGCTCGTTGGGGTCGTGGTAGCAGAGGATCGCCCCGTTGCGCTGGCCCCAGCTGCCACCCGAGAACTCGATGCGGCCCGGGCCCTTCCAGTAGTAGACGATGCGCATCGTGTCCTTACCCGAGTAGTTGAACGGCCGGAACGCCTTGCCCGTGATGTGCGAGTCCGTCAAGGACTGCGGCCCGAGGATCGCGGTGACTTCGCTCTCGCTCATGCCGAGCGTGACCTTGCGCAGCGGCGAGTCGGCGGGCACTTTGGCGTACATCTGTTCGCGCAGCTTTGCCTGCTGTTCGGCCTGTTTCGCTTCGCGCTGGGGTTTACCTGGTCGACGTCGACGTCTTGTTGTGCCGGCACTGCGGTGGGAAGCGTCGCCTGTTGGCTGCGATTCACGACCCCGAGTCGATCCGGCGCGTGCTGATCGCGATGGGGCTGTCGACCCAGCTCGACACCCGGACACCCCGGCGGCGGGCTTGCCCAAGGGAGCCAGACCCAGGAGACTCCCTCACTGGGAGCACCCATGGTCGACGTGATGGCGATGACTCCGGAGGAGCGCCTGGATCTCATGAGCAGGATCTGGGAGTCGTTCACCCGCGATCCGGATTCGCTGCCTCTGACCCAAGCGCAGCAACGTGAGCTCGGTCGTCGCATGAAGCTGTTCGATGAAGGCAAGATGCCGACGATCCCGTGGGAAGACGT
>JAYUCN010000206.1:0-13965 GCA_043740335.1 Planctomycetota bacterium | reverse complement strand
GAGCAACGCGATCCAGTGGACCGTTGCGTCATCGATCCCGACGCTCGACATGGCGCTCGTCGAAGGGCACCCATCGGAAGAGTTCGGTGAACTCACTGTGCACCTCGCGCACGTGATGCGATTCGAATACCAGTAGCCGCGGACAGCGAGCCGGATCTGAACTCGAGCCCGCGTCATCGAAGGGGCCCGGTCTCGTCGAGCGCGCCCGGATCGCGCAGCGAGCGTTTCTCGCGGCGGCGGAGCCGAAACCCCGACCCGGAACCGTTCGACTGAGATCGCTGTGGCCGGCGGTGGTGCGTCGCTCGGGGGAATCGAAGTCGGAACAGGGGGTGCGCCGCGACGCATGTTCCAGAATCTTGCGCACTCATCCTCGACCGGCTCCATCCTGGTCCAAGGGGTGGCTGGACGCCGGCTTGCGACTGCCTGCGGCGGGCGAGTCATGCCGCCGGCATCACCAGCCACGAAAAAATCCGGCGCGGGCCTGCCCCCCTCCCCACACCTACCAACGGTTCGTTCTCTTTTCTTCCCAAACCCCAACCCCAAGCCTGAAGCCATGCTTTCGAACCGTTGCGTTGCTCTCCCGGGTGCGGTCGCAATCTGCGCCGCCATCCTACTTGCCCAGTCCCCCCAGCACGTGGTCGTGCCCGCCGCGTATGCCGCGACCGATGCGGTCAGCTACCTGTGGCTGGCCGGGGCCAGCCAGGATGTTCACCAGCAGACGCTCGTCGGTGCTTCCCATCTGGCGGCGCTCGTCGGTCACAGTCTCACGGCGCTCGAACTGCGCCGCACCGCCGCCAACGAGACCTACCTGGGCGGCGTCGCCGATCTGACGGTGACGCTCTCGACGTCCCCGAACGTGCCGCTCACGTGTTCGCAGACGTTCACCGCGAACGTCGGCAACGACTGCGTGCAGGTCTTCTCCGGCCAGGTGACGCTGCCGACATCGCCGCCAACGACCGGACCCGCGGTCGGCTGGACACCCACCAACACGGTCCGCATCCCCTTGCAGACGCCGTTCGTCTACCAGGGCGGCACGCTCTGCATCGACGTCATCGGCCACGCGGTCGCGGGGCAGAACGCGAACTGGTGGATGGCGGATGCCGAGTTCGAAGACCTCTCCGGCACCGAGGTCGAGATCGGCGACGGCTGTGGCAGCTTCGGCGGCCCGCATGGTCGTTGGAGCTTCGTGTCGACGCGCTCGCTGCTGTCCGGCGCGTATGCGCGCTTCTGGGCCGAAGGGCCGCCCAACAGCATCGGCATCGCCGCATTCGGTTCGCCGAGCCTGGTGCCGATTCCGTTGTCGGCACTCGGTCTGCCGTCGCCCGGCTGCAACCTGCACCTGAGCTCGCTCGACGCCCTCATGGTCGCGGTCTTCGAACCCGAGGTGCATCCACTGTTCCTCGGCCGCGCAACGGCCGAGGTGCGCATCCACATCCCCAACGACGTCGCCGTCTTTGGCATCACGTTCACGACGCAGTGGCTCGAATGGACCCAGCTCGCAGCAAGCAACGCCATCCAGTGGACCATCGCCTCGGCGATCCCGGCGCTCGACATGGCGGAGATCGAAGGCCATCCGTCGGAGGCAACCGGCGAGGTGGCGGTGCACTCGGCCCACGTCCTCCGCTTCGAATACCAATGAACGCATCGAAGCACCACCTCGCTGCGTTCGCCGCCTTGTCCTTGCTCGGGCCCGGGCGCGTGCTCGCGCAGGGAGGCAGCGGCCTGCGCTGCTCGTCCGTCGTCATGCAAGGTGGCACGATCGATGTGGAGGTCGGCGCCAGCGACACCACTGTGCAAGTCACCGATGGGAGTCTGGGTGGGACGAGCACGCACTCGGTACCGCCTGACAGGAAGGTTTCGATTCCCGTGCCGGCCGTTCCCGGCGGCACGATCCTCGCGGTGTCAGTTGGTCGCGGCCTTCGCGCCACGGTCATCCTCGTCGAAGTCATCGCTCTGTGATTGCGATGCGCTGCGAACGGGCGACCACAGGCGGCTACTTCTCGAGCAGCGCCTCGTAGTCCGCCCGTCCGCGCAGCGCATCGAAGTTCGGATGCTGCGCCGCCGCTTGCGGCACCTCGTGCTTCGCCAGTGCCTGCCCCAGGCAGGCGACCGCGCGGCCGCCGAGCCGTTCGCGCTCGGGCCCGGCGTCCGTCTTGACCATGCATTGCACGAACAACACCGCCACCAGGTAGTTGCCGCCGCCGTCGGGGCCGATGCGCGTCAACAACTCCTCCAGCCGCTTCGCCGCCACGACCGGTTCTTCCCGCGCCAACGCCAGCTCGGCAACCTGCGTGTAGAGGTTGCGCGCGCGGTTGGCAGCCAGGTCCGGCGTGCTCTCGGCGAGCCGCAACGCCTCGTCCAGCACCGTCGCCCGTGCCTCCGACTGTGCGAGCCTGCCGAGCGTGTCACCGAGGGTCACGAGCAGATCGAAGTCGCGCATCCGCGACTTCGTGTGCGACATGCCTGCACTCTGCGAGGGCCGCGTCAGTGCCTGCTCGAACGGGCCGCGCGCGTCCAGCGCGGACCGCAGTTCCTTGGCGGCGAACTCGAGCAGTTCCTCCTGGCGGGGGTGCCCTTCCGACTGCCCTGCGTGCTGTGCGAGCATGAGCGCGCCCGTCTCGTGGGCGTCCGCGCCCCACTCCTTCTTCTCGCACAACGTGACCAGGGTTGCGAGACCACCGTCGGTGTCACCGGTGGCGAAGCGTGCCACGGCGGTGCGCGCGACCAGGATCGGTGCGAGTTCCAGCAGGCTGTGGTGGCGCGCGTCGAGAGCAAGCCCGCGGTCGAGGTGTTGCATGCCGAGTTCGCCGGCGGCGACGGCCTCGTCCGCCTGCCGGTCGAGCAAGTACGACTGCAGCAGGTTGTTGCCGATCATCGCGAGCTGGTAGTGCAGGTCGGGGTTCGTCTCCCAGTGCGCGAGCTTGCTCGTGAGAACGCCGCGCACGGCGAGGTGTTCACGCACCGCATCGGCATGACGGCCGTCGGCGGAACGCAGAGCCGCCAGCATCTCGTGCACCGCTGCGAACGTGAGCGTGACTTCGAGGTCGTCACCGTGTGTGCGCTGCAGTTCGTCGGCGCGCTCCACGGCGCTCGCGAGCGTCGCCTCGGCGACTTCGAGCTTGCCGCCATGATGTTGCCACGCATCCATCTCCATCTGTGCCTTGGACGCGAGGGACCGAACGCCGTACACGCGCAGGCGATGGTTCTGGGGTTGCGCATCGGCGAGCCGGTCGCGGATGGCGACGGCGCGACCCATGAGCTCGATCGCTTCTGGCAGTCGCACTTCGTCCTGGGCGAGCTGCGCGAGGAAATGCAGGCCTCCGGCTTCGTGGTTGGCGTGCGACGGCACATCGGGGTGTTCCCGTGCCAGCTGGGAGTAGAGGTCGACCGCGCGCTGCTCCGACAACCTTGCTTCCGCACGGCGGTCGAGGCGGCGCAGGACCGCGGCGAACTGCTCCTGCATCATCGCTTCCGTTTCGCGGACGGTTGCGCTGGCGGTGCCGCTGACTGCAGTCACCTTCTCGACGCCATCGGCGAGGACCCTCGCCGCATCCGCGAGCCGGTTCTGCTTCGTCAACGCCTCGGCATAGTGGCCGGCACAGCGGGCCCGGTCGCCCTGGCCGGCCGGACTGCGTGCGCCACGATCGAAGGCTGCCATCGCTCGTTCGAAGAGGCCGAGCGCCGCCGGCAGGTCGTCGTCGCTCTGGGCCGCCAGGCTCGCGAGCAGGTGGGCTTCAAGGGCGTCGGGATCGGCGAGCCCATGTGCCTCGAGTGCCCGCACGCGTTGCAGTGCCTGCAGCGCCGTACGCCACATGGCCTTGGCCTCCTCGCTTCGCCCGGCCACCGACAAGACCCCCGCCAGCACGTTCGGTGCCGTGATCGAGAGCTGCAGCAGCCGTCGATCCTCCGGTGCAGAAAGACGCAGCTCCTCGACGCTCGCCAGGCATTGGCGCAGCGTCGCGATCGCGTCGTCGGTCCGACCCAGCTGGCACTGCAGTGCGCCGATGCGTTGGTTGGCCGCGACGAGGTCGACGCGCAACGCCGCTTCCTGCGGCTTGCGCGCGCGCAGCGCCTCGTAGAACCCGATCGCATCCGCCAGCAGGCGCCGGCGGATCGGTTCCGCCTGCGGAACCTCGGCGAGTTCCTGGTCGGCGACGTCGACGAGATTGCCGACCGCATCGCGCGCGAGCCCGTAGAACGCGCGCATGTCGTCGAGCGCCAGCGACTCCTGCTGCTGCGCCCGCTGCGCGCGCGCCGTGGCGTCGAGGCTGACGACGAGACCCGCGACGAGCGACACCAGCACGGCCACCGCAGCGCCCACCGCGACGCGGTGCCGCCGCACGAACTTGCGCAGCCGATACGTGCGCCCCGGTGGCGCCGCCGACACGGGTTCGTGGCGCAGCCAGCGCTCGAGGTCTTCGGCGAGTGCGAGCGCCGACGGGTATCGCAGCTCGCGCTGCTTGCTCAACGACTTCAGCGTGATCCAGTCCAGTTCGCCGGCGACCCGGCGCTGCACGGAAGTGCGTTCGCCACCGCGCGCGACCACGGCGTCGTCGCCGACGACCGACAGTCGCTTGCTCGGCTGCGTCGGCAGCTCTTCCTGGAGGATGCGCTCCATCTCGCGCCGCGAAGCCCGCCGCAGGCGGCGCGAATCGAACGGCAGTTCGCCGCACAGCTGTTCGTAGAGGATGACGCCGAGCGAATAGACGTCGGTGCGCGTGTCGACATCGACGCCGCCCGAACACGCCTGTTCGGGACTCATGTACTCGGGCGTGCCGAGCACCTGGCCCGCGCGTGTGTGCATGGTGTCGTCGGCCGTGGCCGCGGCCCCGGCCGCAGTCGCCTTGGCGATGCCGAAGTCGATGATCTTGGGCGCGAACTCGCCCTCGTGCTCGGTGACGAGCACGTTCGTCGGTTTGAGGTCGCGGTGGATGAAGCCGCGGTCGTGCGCGTGCTGCACGGCGCGACACACCGTCGCGAGCAGACGCACGCGCGCCTCGGTCGGCAGCGTGCGCTTGTCGCAGAACGCCGTGAGCGCCTTCCCCTCGACGTACTCCATCGCGAAGAACGGGCGACCCGCCGCAGTGATGCCGGCATCGAACACCTGCGCGATGTGCGGGTGGTTCATGAGTGCCAGCGCCTGCCGTTCGACCTGGAAGCGCGCCACGACTTCGCGCGTGTCCATGCCGAGCTTGATGACCTTCAGCGCGACGCGACGGCGAACGGGCTCGCTCTGTTCGGCGAGATAGACGGCACCCATGCCGCCGCTGCCGAGTTCGCGCACGATGTGGTAGGGGCCGATCGACGCGGGGGCTGGACTGTCCGTGCCCGGAATGAGTCCACGCGCGGCGAGCTGGGCGAGGCGACGCTGCACGCGCGTCAGGAGGTCGGGCCTGGCCTTGCAGACGCGCGTGGCGGGATCCGCTTCGCCCTTCTCCACCGCCTCGATGCAGGCCGCAACCAGCGCTTCGACCTCGAGCTTGTCCGCGGGCGACGGTGGGGAGGCTGCGTTGTCGTCGGGAGTGGCCATGCGGAACAGAATGCGCGCGTGGGAGCGACGCGCCGTCGGGTGCCGTTCAGGAAAACCGGTTTTCCAGCGTACCAAGATTCTCGCGGATTCGGCCGCGAACGCGAACACCGACCTGCCGAGCGTCGCTCGATCGGCGCCGACGCGAACGCGCCGGTCCCGAACGCAGATCGCGCCGGGAACCTGATCGAAAACCAAGAGCACTCACATGTCCCCTTCCAAGCAGTCCCTTTTCGTCGCCGCCCTGCTGATCCTGCCTTCTGTCGTCGAGGCGCAGGGCACCTTCGGCGGCCAGTTCACCATCCCGAACTCAGGCCTCATCTTCGTCTCGACGACTCCCCCGGTCTTGCCGTCCGTGCAGTCGCGCTACGGCAGCTACGACCGTGCGATCGGCAACTCGTGGCTCGGCGGCAGCGTGCACGCCTACGCCGGCATCGTGCGCCAGAAGTCCGGCACCTATGAACTCGGCAGCGCGAGCGCGGAGTTCCGCGGCACCGCGAACCTGCTGCAGGGGAGCGCCGAGGTCGCCGAGATCGTCGGCAACGCGATGAACATCATGAGCAACGGGGTGCAGACGCGCAGCGGCTACTTCCGCATCGACGTGCTCGGCTTCTCGGTGATCAATTCTTCGTTCACGAACAGCAGCACGTTCGGGGCCGCAAGCTCGACGTTCGACCTCATTCCCGGTGGCGTGAGCTTCCCGGTCCCGGTCGGTCCCGTCACCATCACGGTCGCCGGCAACGCGGGCTGCGGCTTCAGCCGCTCAGCCAACTGGCTCTTGCCGGCGGCCACTGCCCGCGTCGGCCTCAACGCGAGCGGCAGCGCCCACGCGTTCGCCGATGCGCACGTCGGCGTCGGCATCCCCGGCTTCGGCCTCGGCGTCGGCATCAACGGCCACATCCTCCAGCAGACGCTGTCCGTGAACTGCGCGGCCGACGCGGTGTACGGCTTGTCCGGCGGCGCCACCTACCAGCTGCAAGCGATCACGCTGACGCTCTATGCCTGGGCCCAGGCGATCTGGACCTGGACCACCAACCTCGCTTCGTGGTCGGCCGGCCTCGTCAGCATGACGCTGTTCTGATCGGCCCGGACGCGCAACAGATTCTTCATGGAACCCCGCCAGGCGCGCGCACTCCCGGGTGCCGCGTCTGGCGGCTTTTCTTGGCGGAGACTCCGAAAGGCCGCAGCCGCCGCGAACAGCAGGGCACGGCGCGTCGCTCGAACGGCATGTCCCATCCCGCCTCGTCCCGCTTCGTCCGCCCGGCGTTGGTCGTCGGTGTCTCGCTGCTGCTCGGCGCCGTCAGTTGGTTCTGCTTCACCGGCGAAGAGTTGCCGTTCCAGGCGTCCATCTTCGAGGCGCCAAGGGACAGCACGGGTGCGGGCGCCGCGAACGGCGAAGACTCCGCTCGCGACTCCGTGCAGGAGCAACTCGGGTGCCTCGGCGCTCCCGTCGGTTCGACCTTCCGCTACCGCGTGACCGATCGTTCCGATTTCGAGGTGCACAGCGCCGAAGCTGGTTCACAGCCGGCCGGCAACCTGCACGTCGAGTGCGTGGTGACGACGACCGTGCTCGATCGAAGAGCTGGTGAAGTGCTCGTGCAACAGCGCATCGAAGACCTGAAGTTCCTCGGCGTCGACGGCCGCGCGATCACCAACGACCCGGTCCAGGAGAGCTTCGTCGCCGCGACGGCCGCATCGGTGCTCGTGCGAATGAATGAGCACGGCAAGCTGCTCGGGTTCGGTTTCATGGATGGGCTCGACGGCGACCAGCGCAACTTCCTGCGCGGTACGCTCGCAGTACTCGCGTTCCAGGCGCCTGAGGAACAGGTCGCGACGTGGACCTGCGACGAGGCCGACACGACCGGCGAGTACGAAGCGCGCTACGAAGTGATCGATGCGGCAGCTGGCGAAGTCGCGGTGCGTCGCACGAAGCTGCACTACCAGACGATCGCCGCGCAGGCCGAGCTGCCGAAGCACGCGTTGCGCGGCGCCGGCACAGCGTGGTTCGCGACGAAGCTCGGCTGGCTCGGCGGGGCGAAGCTCGACGAGGGCATGACGATGGCGCTGCCGCTGCTCGATCTGCAGGCGAGCACGTCGCGGCGCGCGGAGGCCGTTCTCGTCGCCGCGGATCGCGTGGAGGTCGGCGTCGACGTGGCCAGCGAGTGGAGCCGGGCGAACGCACCGGCCTCAGGGCGCCTCGAACAGGTCGGCAGGTTCGCGGCGATGAGCGAACGGCGCCGCTGGGAGCAGCAGCTCCAAGGCGTGACGTTGGATCAGTTGCTGGCAGAGCTCGTGGGACTGCTCGCACAAGAGCCCGCCGATGCAGAGGCGGTGAACGGCGTGTTCCAGAAGCTGAAGTGGCTCGTGAAGCTGGACGAACGTGTTGCCGTCGCGATCGGCGAACGAGTGGCGACGCGGCAGTTGTCGGGCGAGCTTGCGGGTGTGGCGCTGTCGTCGCTGGGTGCCGCCGGGACGCCTGCCGCCCAGGCCGTGCTCACCGCGGTGCGGGCCGACCGCAGTCTCGAGGTTGGCGTTCGCCAAGCGGCGACGATCGCGACGCTGCAGCTCGCGGAGCCGTCGGCTCAGCTCGTCGATGGTCTCGCCAAGGATGCCGCGGAAGACTTCGATGGCCGCGCCGGTGCGATGCTCGTGCTCGGGGCGCTGTCGGGCCGGGCGTCGCAGCCGTTGGCGGATGGACGTTCACCGGTAGCTGCGTTGCTCGCGATGGAGTCGGATGCGACCGCGCGCGGCGAACTGTCGACGTGGGTGCTCGCGGTCGGCAACGCCAATCCGCCCCAGGCGCTCCCGATCGCGCAGCGGTGTCTCGGCAACACCGATCCCGCCGTGCGTGCGTCAGCCTGCGTGGCACTGCGCCGCGTCGCGGATGCCGCCGTCGTCACGGTCCTCGTCGAACGCGGGCTCGCTGACACGAGCCCGATCGTGCGGCGCGAAGCGATGCTCGTGCTGGCGCGCCGTTCGGAACCTGCCGCGCGGGCGGCACTGGCGCAGGTCGCACAGAACGATCCGGACGAGGAGCTACGCAAGCGGGCCGGTGAACTGCTGCGCGCCGGTGCGTGATCGTGGGATGGACCAAGCGTGGCCGCGGCCCGACCGCGGCCGGTCAGCCAGTCCTGAAGAAGTCTGCGCCCCCAACGGCGTAGCCCGCCACGACGAACGGAACCAACCAGAGGAGCACCAACGAAACCTGGATCGCGGTTCCCTGGAGCAGCCCGCGCTTCCAGCCACGGGACCACACCATGTAGACGGGCGCCGCAATTGGCCAGGTGAAGTAGAGCAGCAACGTGCTGGCCCCCGCCATCGGCCTGCCATCGGCCGCCCAAGCCGACGGGCATCGTGCACACACACGAGAGTCATCCCGGAGCAAAGCACGAGAGAGATGAGGATGTCGGTCCGCCCGGGTTCGGCGACGGCTCCGCGAACCCCGGACAGTGCAATGAGCAACCCCAGGCAAACGAGACAGACGATCGTCGAGCGGCGGCCCAGGGCTTGGCTAACTGTTGAGCTGCTGAGCGGCGCGCCGGTTGGGGCACGCGGGGTCTTGCGGCTGGTTGCCCGTCACCGTCGCTGATCCCATCGCCGCGGGTCTCGCCGTGCGTGAAAGCAGGCGACGACGACCAATTCGTCGCCGAGGATCCTGTAGAGCACGCGGTAGGGAAACCGGTGGACGAGCGCATGGCGCGTGTCGAGAACCAGCACTCGATACCGCAAAGGGCTCTCGACCACAGTTGTCATGACGTGGTCCACGGCCTTCAAGAACTCCTCGCCAAGCCCGGATCGCTGTAACTCGTACCATGCGTAGGCGTCGTCCATGTCCTGGAGCGCCGCCAACCGGATTCGCAGCTTCACCGCTTCCGCTCACGGATGCGGCGTTGAGTCTCGGCCCACGTGACGGTGTCGTCGGGGTTCCGCTCGACATCTTCGAGGCGCCGTGCGAGTTCGTCGTGCTGAGCTTGCGTAAGCCCCACGTCGTCGGATGTGAGGCTGTCCCAGATGCGCTCGATCAGTGCCAACCGCTCGTCCGCGCTCAGGCTCTCGATATCCAGTTTCGGCAACGCCATGACGTCATTCTCGCAGACATCATGAACCCTGGCAAGGCGCTCGCATCGGACCGGTCGCACCCTTCGCACCGGGCTTGCATGCCCAACGCCTTGCCGCTGATCCGCGCGCCGATTGGGGCGCACCCGGCCTGCCGCGGCTGGTCAGGCCATCTCGTCGAGTTCCTTGAGGGTCGTTCCATCCTTCGTCTTCCATTCAGTGAGCCCGTTTGCACCGCCTCCATGCACGACGGCCGCAGCTGCACTGGGGCTGGAGAACTCCGAGTCCTTGATGAAGGTGAGGAACCCGCCCTTCTCGACGAGGGTGCCCGCGGCAAGCAATTGCTTTCGCAGCGTGACAACGAATGGATGGCGTTGCTGCGCAGACGGTCGGTCGTTCAGGACGGCGGTGGAGCCAGTGAAGACCACGAACCCGTCCGGTGTGCGTTGCCCACGAGCTTCCGCGCCCTTGATCCGGCAGATGAGCTGACCGCCCACCTGAGTCTTCGCAGGAACGGTGGCTATCGGGGCGAGCAGGTCCGACCCGAGAACCGGCAGCAGCTGCCGGATGCGCGAGAGGAACACTTCCATGTCTTCGCGGTCGGACTCGGGAAGTCTTGATCCGCAGGCCTGATTCTGTTTCCAGGGTGAAGCGACCGACCTTTGGTCGCCTCGGAGAGCAGGCGACTCTCCAGGTACCGCACATGAGCCTTCGTCAGGTTCTCGTCCTTGCTGACGAAGACGACTGCCGAAACCCAGAATTCCTTCCCCTTGTGCTGCTTGAGCCGGTCTCGAATGACCTCTGCTTCGCCGATGTAGGCATGCGGAGCGTTTGTCAACGGGTCGCTGCCTGTGAGTACATACACCCCTGCCTTCTCGCATTAGTCCCGCGCAAGGAGTTGGTCCAGTTCAGTACGAGGCGCGGCAAGTGCCTTGCCCGTCCAGTTGGAGATCTCGGCCGTGCGAAGGCCCTTCGCGTCCCCGTGCGGAAGGAAGAGCTTGATGGTTGCCGATGTCATCCTACCCGCTCTCGTCCTCATCGAGCTGCGACGACAGCGCCGCCAGCCCCCGCGCCACATGCCCCCGCACCGCCGACTCCGTGATCTTCATCTGCTCAGCGATCTGCGGATACGACAGCCCCATCAACCGCGACATCGTCACGGCATCACGCTGCAACTCCGGCAGCTTCTGCACCGCGGCCTCGAAGCGCGCGAGCTCCTCGTTCGCGACCGCGTGCTGGCTCGGCGACGCGATCGACGCATAACACGCGAGCAGCGCATCCGCCGCCGGCCCCGCCGTAGGAATCGCCACCTCGCGCCCGACATCACGCCGACCTCGCCCGTGAAACTTCGCGCGGTCGAGCACCTTCCTCGTCGCCTGCATGAACAGCCAGTTGCGGAAGGCACCCTCGCCCTTCAGCTCGATGTGGTCGACGTCCTCGAGCACTTCGCGGAAGACGGACTGCGCGATGTCGACCGCCGACTCGCGCGCGGCGATGGCCTTGCCCGCGCGCGCACGGATGAAGGCGACGAGCGGCGGCAGATTGCGAGCGAAGAGGCTGTCGACAGCCTTGGCTTCGCCGCGCCTGGCGGCGGCGATTTCCGCGGCGAGATCACGTTCCATGGGGGGACATCCGGAGGATCCAGGAGCGCGCGAGTATAACGGCCGCCACCTCGATGGACGTACTGCACGTCATCCACCAGTTTCCGCCCGAGAGCCGCGGCGGCTCCGAGTCCTACGTGTTCGATCTGGCCCAACGGCAGCGCGCACGCGGGCTCGACGTGCACGTGCTGAGCGGCAGCAAGGTCTGTCGCGAGAACGTGACGCTCGAGAGCGGCGAGGTCGAGGGCCTGCCCGTGCACCGCCTGCATCGCGACGACCTCTACTTCGACCACCACGCGAAGATGTGGCACCCCGTGGTCGAGGAGATGTTCGGGTCGCTGCTGCAGCAGTGGCGCCCCGCCCTCGTGCACGTGCACCACTGGGTGCGCCTCACGTGCAACCTCGTGGAAGTCTGCGCGCAGCAGAAGGTGCCGGCCGTCGTCACGCTGCACGACTACTACACGAGCTGTCCGCGCGCGTTCCGCCGCCGGGCTGGTGACGAAGCGTGTCGGCGCGTGCTGTCGGTCGCGAGCTGCGGTGATTGTGTGCCGCGCTATGGCCACGAACCTGCAGCGGAGATCGCCGCCGGCATCGACCTCTATGCGGACCACTACCGCGCCGAACTGTCGCTCGCGCGCGCGGTGCTCGTGGCCGTCTCCAGCACGGCGGACTTGCTGTCGAAGACGACGGGCGTGCCGCGCGACCGCTACGAAGTGCTGCCGCTCGGCTACAAGCAGCGCTTCGGGGCGCTGCCGCCGCTGCCGCTGCCGTCACCGAAGGCCGGTGAGCCGTGGCGCTTCGCGTTCTGGGGCGGTGTCGGCCGGCACAAGGGTGTCAACGTGCTCGTGCGCGCGTTTCGCCGATTGCACGCGGCGCGACCCGGCCGCGCCGAACTGCACGTGCTCGGCGGCGCCGAGAGCGAAACGTTCGCAGCGGAACTGCGCACGTTGGCGCAGGGACTGCCCGTGACGTTCCATGGTGCCTTCGACGCAACCCAGCTGCACGCGGCGCGGCCACAGGTCGGCGTGTTCCCGAGCACGTGCATCGAGACGTTCGGCCTCGTGCTCGACGAGTGCTTCGAACTGGGCCTGCCGTGCATCACGAGCGATCTCGGTGCTTTGCCCGAACGCGCGGGTGCCGCGGGTCTGCGCACGCACGCCGGCGACGACAGCGACCTGGCCGTGGCGATGCAGCGCTTCGTCGACGAGCCCACGCTGTGGGCGCATCTGCGCGCCGGGATTCCCGCGCCGTCGCCGAGCCTCGACGCGCACGAGCAAGCACTGGCCGCCATCTACGAACGCGCGCGCACGCAGCCGCCGCGCGAGCCGTTCATGGCGCCCGTGCCAGCGCGGCGACGCATCGCGTTCCTCATGCAGCAGCGCGAGTCCGCGCTCGGCCGCATCATTCCGCCCGGCGGGCCGAGCTGACTGGACTGCCACGGGCGCCGCGGCGCTCGCTACGATTCCATGCGCTCCGCGGCGGCGGTCGCTACACTCCTCGCCCCACACGACTGACGAGAGCACACCAATGGCCAAGATCACCATGACGAAGGGCGGGCTCAACGTGCCCGCCAACCCGACCATCCCGTTCATCGAAGGCGATGGCACCGGCCCCGACATCTGGCGGGCCAGCGTGCGCGTGATGGACGCCGCCGTGCAGAAGGCCTACGGCGGCAAGCGCAAGATCGAATGGCTGCCCGTGCTCGCCGGCGAGTCGGCGCACAAGAAGACGGGCAACTGGCTGCCCGATGCGACGGTGACGGCGTTCCGCGACTACATCGTCGGCATCAAGGGTCCGCTGACGACGCCCGTCGGCGGCGGCATCCGCAGCCTCAACGTAGCACTTCGCCAGATGCTCGACCTCTACGTGTGCCTGCGGCCCGTGCGCTGGTTCAAGGGCGTGCCGTCTCCCGTCAAGGAGCCGCACAAGATCGACATGGTGATCTTCCGCGAGAACACCGAGGACATCTACGCGGGCATCGAGTTCGAGGAAGGCACCGACGAGTGCAAGCGCTTCCGCTCGCTGCTGCACGAACACTTCCCCAAGCACTTCGCCAAGGTGCGCTTCCCCGAGACGAGCGCCTTCGGCATCAAGCCGGTGTCGCGTGAGGGCACCGAGCGGCTCGTGCGCGCGACCATCGACTTCGCGATCGCGAGCGGCCGCGATTCGGTGACGCTCGTGCACAAGGGCAACATCATGAAGTTCACGGAAGGCGGCTTCCGCGACTGGGGCTACGCGCTCACCAAGAAGGAGTACGGGGCCAAGGATCTCGATGGCGGGCCCTGGCAGGTCATCGAGAAGAACGGCAAGAGGATCGTGATCAAGGACACGATCGCCGACGCCTTCCTGCAGCAGATCCTGCTGCGGCCGGCGGAGTACTCGGTCATCGCGACGTTGAACCTGAACGGCGACTACATCAGCGACGCGCTCGCGGCGCAGGTCGGCGGCATCGGCATCGCGCCCGGCGGCAACATCAACTACGTGACGGGGCATGCGGTGTTCGAGGCAACGCACGGCACGGCGCCGAAGTACGCGGACCAGGACAAGGTGAATCCGGGGTCCGTGATCCTGAGCGGCGAGATGATGTTCCGGTACCTGGGTTGGAACGAAGCCGCCGACCTGATCGTGAAGGGCATGGACGGCGCAATCGGCAAGAAGCAGGTGACCTACGACTTCGCGCGGCTGATGGACGGCGTGAAGGAGATCAAGTGCTCGGCGTTCGGCGATGCGGTGATCGCGGCGATGTGATCGCATGACGTGCGCCCATGGCGACGACGACGT
>JAYUCN010000205.1:0-2306 GCA_043740335.1 Planctomycetota bacterium | reverse complement strand
AGCCCGAGCGTCTGCAGGTTGCTGACGCGCTGCATCGGCAGGCGATAGTCCTGCACAGCGATGTAGCGCAGCCGCTGCAGCAGCGTCTCGACTTCGGTCTGTCGCAAGGCACCGACGTCCGCGGGCGGTTCGACGGCCGTCCACGCCGCCTTGTTGTCCTTGCGTTCGAACGTGAACGTGACACCGGCCGTCGCCGCGTTGCGGATCGACAGGCGCCGCACCGTTTCCGGGGCTGGCCGGGCCAGCACCTTGTCGAGCCACAGCTCCTGCTGCACATCTCTACGCCAGCCCTTGTCGAACTCGTAGAGCACGACGTCGGTGCTGTCGCTCTTGCGCACGAACACGCCGCGCACCATCTCGGTGCCGGTCTGGCCAGCACCGGCGTCCTTGCCGACCAGCAGTTCGGCGACGACGTTCTTGCCCGTCGCATCGACGGCCTTGATGACGAACGCATGCGCCTCGTCGAGCCCGTACTGGGCGAGCTGTTCGGGCGAAGCGGCAGGCTGCACGAGCACGTCGCGGTCGACGCGGATCGCCCGCAAGTGCGGAAAGATGTCGGCTTCGACGCGGTCCTTGCTCACGGGCGCGCCGACCAGGTCGCCGGGGACCGCGGGGCCGAACACGAAGCCCTTGTCGGTGCGCTGGAGGTGCAGCTGGTCGTAGGCTGTGGGCCGCTTCTGGTCGGGGTTCTGCGGGTCGGCCGGCGGCTGCTCCTTCTTCGGCTGGGCGAGCAGGACCTGCCCCACGTTGTCCGACGTGAAGCCGTCGAACAGCAGCGGAATGCGGCCGACGTCCGTGAAGGTCTCGGCCTCGCGGCTCCGCTGCAGCCAGGTCGGCACCGCGAGCACCGCGGCGGCGACGAACAGTACGATGTTCTGCTTGCTGAGGTTCATCGGCGACTCACGAGTTGACGGACGCAAGGAACGACCGCTTCTGCGAGCGGCGCACGAAGTACACGAGCAACCCGAACGCGGCCAGGAGCCCGCTCGGCAGCACGACGTTGACGCCCCGCAGCCAGTTGGTCTTGCTGCGCACGGCCTGTTCCGCGAGGCGCGCGTCGGCGTTGGGAGTGGCTTCCGACTCGACGAACTTGAGCGTGCGATCGACCGGAACGCGCGCCTGCAAGGCGACGAGGTCGCTGTCCTCGGCGAGCCAGTCGAGCATCGACAGGAAGAAGGCCGGCCCCATGCTGGATCGCGGACCGCCCGCCTGCGCGTAGTCGCCGCGCACGAGGTCGTCGCGCAGGAAGTCCGAGTCGCCGACCATGACGATGCGGCCCGGCTTGTCACCCCTCGCGACCAACGCCGGCTCCTCGGGCAGTTTGTTGTCCTCGGCGTCGGGCTTCGGCGCCGGCGGCCCGACCTCGTCGGGTTTCGGTGCTGGCTCCGTCGCATCCGACTTCGGCACCGGCTCCGCAGCGTCCGGCTTCTTCTCGGCCGCAGCCTTCTTCGCCTCCTCCTCCTTGATCTCGGACGCGCGCTTGGGACGCTCGCCGCCGGCGAAGAACGAAGCGAAGCGGCCCTTCACGTCGACCATGAGTGGCGCCTGCTGACGCGGCTCGGCGCGGAAGCGCTCCATGAGCCGCTTGTTGAACTTGTCGAGAGCCGCCATGTGCGCGCGCGCATCGCCCTGTCCCAGCGGGTCGACGCTCTGCGGCGGATCCTCGACGAGCACGGCCGGACTCGACCACAGTAGCACGCGGCCATCGACGCCCTCGGGCAGGTCGAGCACACCACCCGCGCGCTGACGCAGGCCGACCCACGTCGGCCAATAGAAGCCCGGCCCGCGGCCGATCTGCTTGAACGACTTGAACAGGAAGTCGTCGCTCGGCATGCCGGCGACGAACAGCTTGCGGTAGGTCTCGGCGAGTTCCTTGTCGGGCTGACCCTTCTCGTCCTTGGCGAGGTCGGTGGCGGCGTTGCGCCAGTCCTCCGCCACCGCGTGGAAGAAGTAGGCATAGGGCACCGCCGTCATCTGTTGCCCGAACGCGTTGATCTGCGGTACCGCCAGGTACTCGAACGCCTCCTGGAACGGATTGCGCGGCGTGTGGGTCTTGCCGGCCATGTCGGCGAGCAGCTTCGGTTTCCAGTCGATGCCGTAGTGCAGGAGCTGGTCCTCGAACTTCTTGCCGATGCCGGCGGCATCGATCTGGAACGGCATCTTCGTGAACGAGCGCTGCGGCCCGATCGCGTACTCGACGGCATCCGCGAACACCACGAGCGTGCCGCCGCGCACGACGAACTGGTCGAGCACGTACTTCTGCCGGTCGGTGAGGTCCTTCGGCCGGAACAGCATCAGCGTGTCGA
>JAYUCN010000204.1:0-5662 GCA_043740335.1 Planctomycetota bacterium | reverse complement strand
GGGTAACGCAGTCGGTAGCTGTGCGTGATGTGCACCTCGCCCGTCGTGCCCTTCGCGGGATCGGGTTCGTCGACGACGTGCACGGCGAGCTCGCTGCGCTTCTTGTCGTTGTTGCCGAGGTCGCCGAGGTAGAGATGGCCGTCGCCGTCGACGGCGAGGTCCTCCCAGTCGTGCAGTCGCGGGCCGACAAGTTGCCAGACGCCGATGGTGCGGCCCTCGCGCGTGATGCCGTAGAGGGCCGTGCGCGACTTCGATGCACCGTCGTTGTGCGTCCAGAACACGCCCGGGTGACGGCGGCTCGCGGCGAGGCCCGAACTCTCGGTGAGCTGCGGGTGTTCGATGCGACCGACCTGCTGCACGCCGGGTTCGATCTGGCGCGGCAGCGGCGCGTCCCCTTGGCAGGCACTGCTGCACGCGGGCAGCAGCACGGCGCAGCACCAGGGCAGCAGGCGGCGCGGGCAGACGGGCGGGAACATGGTCACCTTGTAGCGGCCAGGCCCCGCGCCGACGAGTCCCAGAAGGCACGAAGATCGCGCGCGGCATCGTCAACGCCGGCCAGCCGGCAGTGCATGGTGGAATGCGATGAGCCGGCGCTGTCGCATGCGTGCTGCCGCGCCAACGCGCTGCGCGTCGCCTTCATGCTTGCCCAGAAGACACCGTGTGTTGTCGCCCTGCTGTTGGTGCCGCTGCTGCGGGCACAGCAAGGTCCGGTTCCATCGCTGCGCGACCTCGACGAGCCGGACGTTCCGTACCGTACGCCGCGTTCGGGTGAAGGCGTGCGTGCCTCGCTGTTCGAAACTACGATCGAGATCGCGCCGCGTGATCGCCGGTCCGTCGCCGCCTGGCAGCTCGGCGTCGCAGCGGCCGTCGACGCTGACGACAACGAAGCGGTGCCGTTCGGCTCGCTCTACGTCTGGGAACATCCCGACGATGGCCACCTGCTGCGGGCGAGCTTGTCCGGCGTCTACGACCAGGTGACCTGGGCGAGCACGGACGGAAACTGCCACGAACTCATGCTGACGTTCGAGAACTTCACGCTGCCGTGGGCGAGCGGCGAACTCGTCGACGGCCTGGTCGACGATGGCGAGAAGCTCCACTGGGGCTACGTGCGCGCCGGCATCGGTCCAGGCTGGCGCCGGCGTACAGCCCCGTTCGGGCAGGAGAACATGTTGGCGAGCGACGTGCTGTTCGAGCCCGGGCTGCTCTACTTCGGTCGCGACGACCGCACCGATCCTGGCTACCAGGTACCCGACTCGACGCCCGAGCTGCGACTGCGGTGGGTGCTGCGCTACGACGGCATCGAGCGCAATCTGCTCGAGCTGCCGCACGCGGGCGTCGCGATCGGCGCCGACGCGGTGTTCGGCTACCGCGTGCGCAGCGAAGACTGGGGTCGGGCGGGTGCCGATTTCCATCGCGGCGATCACGACTACACGCAGGCCACGGCCTACGCGTTTTTCATCACGGGCGTGCCGGGCTTGTCGACCGCGAGCCTGGAACGGCACCGCCTCTACGCCTCGCTGCACGGTGGCCTCGGCGATGGTCTCGATCGCTTCTCGGCGCAACGCGTCGGTGGTGGCCCCGACCTGCGCGGTGCCGAGTACGAGACGACGGCGCGGCCGTGGTTGCCCGGTGCGGCCTACAGCGAGTACTTCCCCGACCACTACATGATCGGCTCGCTCGGCTACCGGCGCGAACTCGGCTTCTTCGCGCATCTCGATGTGGGCGGCACCGTCGCCTGGCTCGACCGCGATCGCATGCGATCGGCGGGTCGTGAACGCGAGGACGAAACGCTGGTGGCGTTCTCGGTGCGCCTGTCCTCGGGCTTCATCGGCCGCACGCTGCTGCAGCTCGGCTATGGCCACAACTTCGACGTCGTGCGCGATGGGGAACGCGGTGGCGACGAGTTCACGTTGATGGTGACGGGCCGCTTCTGACCGGCGGTTCGGGCGTGCGGACGATGGGCTCGCTCACTCGTGCCGCAGGGCCTGCACGGGGTCCATCATCGCGGCTCTTCGCGCCGGGTAGATGCCGAACACGATGCCCGTGAGGCACGAGATGCCGAGCGCCAGACCCACGGCGCCGGCCGTGATCACGGGCTTCCACTCCGTGACCTGCTCGATGAGCTTGCTGCCGGCGACGCCGAGCAGCACCCCGAGGATGCCGCCGACGAGGGCCAGCGTCACGGTCTCGATGAGGAACTGCATGGTGATGTCTGCCTGCGACGCGCCGATCGCGCGCCGGATGCCGATCTCGCGCGTTCGCTCGGTCACGCTGGCGAGCATGATGTTGAGGATGCCGATGCCGCCGACCAGCAGCGCGATGCCGGCGATGACGGGCAGCACGATGTCGAACGTGCGCTGCGTCTTCGCGCGCGACTGGAGCAGTTCGATCGGCACCGTGACCTCGTAATCCCGGCGCTCGTGGAACTTGCCGAGGATCGCCTGGATGCCGCGCGCGGCGGACGGCACGTGGTCCTCGTCGTCGACGGTGCAGACGATCTGGTGCAGTTCGACGCGCGACATCTCCCAGGAGCCCGACTCGAAGGTACCCTTGGTGAGGCCGAGACGGTCGACGACCGTTTCGAACGGCACGTAGACCTCGAGGGCTCTGTCGTCGAGGCCCAGGATGGCGCGGTCGGGGTTCTTGCTCGTGAAGTCGGGCAGCACGCCGACGACGCGGTAGTACTCGCTGCCGATCTTGAGATCGAGTTTGAGCGGGTCGCCGACGTAGCGGGCTTCACGCAGCACGCGCGTGCGCACGACGCAGACGCGGCCGCGATCTTGCTCGTCCTGGTCGTTGAGCAGGCGGCCGAGGATCGGACGCATGCCCAGCCGGGCGAAGTAGCGCTCGGTGACGCCATGGATCTTGGCTTCGACGCGGCGGCTCCGAAACCAGATCCAGTCCTTGACGTCGTGCACGGGCAGCGCGTCGGTGATCGATGGCACGGTCGCGCGGATCTGCCGCAAGTCGCGGAACGTGAGGCCGTACCGGAACAGCCGGTTGCCGTCGTTCTTCTTCGTGTTCTGCTCGGCGGGCGGCTTCTTGGCATTGACGATGATGTTGCTCGTGCCGAGCTCGCGGATCTGTTCGAGGATCTCGCGGCGCGCGCCTTCGCCCGCGGACACCATCGACACCACCGACGCGATGCCGAAGATGATGCCGAGCGCGGTCAGCAGCGAACGCAGCTTGTGGCGCATGAGGTTGCGCAGCGCCTCGGTGATCAGCTCGCCGAACATGGTGCCTCGGTCATGGTGCCTCGGTCATGACGCCTGTGCGGTGGTGCCCATGGGGGCCGTGGGTGTGTCGCTCTCGATGCGGCCATCCCGCAGCGTGATGCGCCGCCATGCCAACGCGGCGATGCCGGGGTCGTGCGTGATCATGACGATCGTGCGGCCGCTGCCGTGCAGTTCGGCGAAGAGCCGCATGATCTCCGCCGACGTGACCGAATCGAGGTTGCCCGTCGGTTCGTCGGCGAGCATCAGCGACGGTTCGATCACGAGTGCCCTGGCGATCGCGGTGCGTTGGCATTCGCCGCCCGACAGCTCGTTGGGCAGGTGGGTGCAGCGGTGGCTGAGCCCGACGCGCTCCAGGATCACCTGCGACTGCTGGCGACGCCGCCGACGCGGCACGCGGGCGTAGAACAGCGGCAGCTCGACGTTCTCGGCGACGGTCAGGTGAGGCACCAACTGGAAGGACTGGAAGACGAACCCGATCCGTGTCTTGCGCACGTGTGACAGCCGGCGGTCGTCGAAGGTGCTGACGTCTTCGTCGACGAGGCGATAGGACCCGACCGTAGGGCGGTCGAGGCAGCCGAGGATGTTGAGCAACGTCGACTTGCCCGAACCCGACGACCCGACCACCGCGACGAACTCGCCGGCAAAGACCCGGCAGTCGATGCCACGCAATACGTGCACGGGGTTCTTGGCCGTGCCATAGGTCTTCTCGATCGCGCGGAGCTCGAGCACCGCCGTGGCGCGCGGTTCGCTCATTCGCCCGTCTTGGCTGCCGGTGAGCCGGGTACGCCGGGGCCCGGTTTCGGTCCTGGTGGCGGCGGTGGCGGTTCGTCAACTTTGGGCGGCGTCTTGCTGGCTTCGCCCGACTCGGGCAACATCGGGTTGTAGAGCAGGACCTTCTCCCCCTCGGCGAGGCCGTCGAGGATCTCGAGATACGTGTCGTTGCTGGTGCCGACATCGATCTTGCGTTTCGTCGCTGGTTTGCCCGGGACCTGCACGTGGCAGTAGTGCACGCCGTCTTCGGCGAACACGGTCTGCAGCGGCACGAACAGGGTCTTGCTGCGGGTTTCGATGTGGATCTCGGCCTTTGCGCTGATGCCCGGCCGCATGCGTTCGCTGCCTGCTTTCAGCGTGATCTCGACATCGAACTTCTTGACTTCGCTCGAGCCGCCCCACTCGCCGTTGCCTCCTCCCGCCACCGTTGCGATCTTGGTGACCTCACCTTCGAGTTGCAGGCCCGGATACGAGTCCGTCGTCACCGTGGCCAGCAGTCCCACCTTGAGTTTGCTGATGTCGGCTTCGTGGATCTGCAACTTGACCTGCATGACGCGCAGGTCGGGGATCGTCATCACCGTCTGGCCACCGTAGATCATGCCACCGATCTTCAAGCGTTCGTTGTACCATGGCTGCTGTGGGTCGCCGTAGACGACGATGCCGGGGCACGGGGCCTTGATCTCCATGTTGGTGAGGTCCGTCTGACGCTCCTTGAGCTGGTCGCTCTGGACCTTGAGGCGCTTCTCGACCTGCGTCACGCCGACGCTCTTCTGGCCAAGCTGGGACTCGCCGCGCTTCTGCGCCGTCGCCACCTCGCGTTCGGCGTCGGCGAGTTTTGTCTCGAGGTCCGTCATCGCCATGGGGAACGTGTACTTGTCGAACATGCGCAGTCCGACCTCGGCGCTCTCCTTCTGCACCGTCGCGCGCTCGAACGCGATCTGGCTGTCCTCGAGTTCTGACTTCTTGATGTAGTTTTGTTCCAGCAGCTTCTTGCTGTCTTCGAGTTCTTTCTGGGCTCGATTGTAGGTGGTTTCGGTGTCCTTCAGCGCAACCTCGAGTTTGCGGCGCTCCTGCGGCGCCTCGCCGTCGCGGTACTTCTCGATCTCCTTCTTCGCGCGTTCGAAAGCGACATTGGCCTTGGTCAGCGCGGCGGCACCTTCGCCGGTCTGGATCTCGAGTTCGGTGCGCGCGGTCTTCAGGTTGGCTTCCGTCTGCAGGATGTCGAGTTGGACCTGCTCGACCTGGGCCTTCATCTGGGTGTCATCCAGGCGGCATACGACCTCGCCCTCGGGCACCTCCTTGCCTTCCTCGACGAGGAACAGCAGCTTGCTTTCGCCCCTGATCTTGGCCGAGAGCTTCTGGGACTTCTTGGCGACCATGGTCCCGTTCTCCGTGATGGTGACCTTGAGATCGTCTCTACGCACTGCGAAGAGTTCGCGCGCGGACGGTTCCGCCGCCGATGCCTCCTGCGACGACCACGGCACGAAGAACGCGCCGCCGCCGAGCGCGAGGCCCACCACCACGAGGATTGTCTTGTTCATCGCCACATGCCTTGGTCGTCGACGAAGAAGATGCCCATGTCCTTCAGCAGGTTCAGCCGCGCGACGAAGTGTTCGACCTTGAGTCGGATCAGCGCGTTCTGGGCATTGACGAGC
>JAYUCN010000203.1:0-2309 GCA_043740335.1 Planctomycetota bacterium | reverse complement strand
GCCGCCGCGCTCGAGCCCGTCGCGCACGCGGACGAGCCGCTGCCGACACTGCTGCACACGCGCGATCGCCGCCCGCGCCTCGTCGAGCCCCTTCAGCGTGAAGTTCAGCGCCTGCCGGTACTGCACCCGGATCAGCGCATACCGCAGCTCGAGCCCCGAGTACCCCTTGGCGAGGATGTCGGCGACCGTGAAGAAGTTGCCGAGGCTCTTGCTCATCTTGGTGCCGTCGACGAGCAGGTGCCGCGCGTGCATCCAGATGCCGACGAAGCGCTTCTTCGTGTGTGCCTCGGTCTGCGCAATCTCGCATTCGTGGTGCGGGAACATGTTGTCCTCGCCGCCCGTGTGGATGTCGATCTGCTGGCCGAAGTAGTGCATCGACATCGCCGAGCACTCGATGTGCCAGCCCGGGAAACCCTTCGCACCGCCACGGAACGGTGCTTCCCACTGCATCTGGTGTTTGGGATCCACTTTCCAGAGCGCGAAGTCCCTGGGATCCTTCTTCTCTTCGTTGACGGCGACGCGCGCGCCCTCTTCGAGTTCATCGAGCACTTTGCCCGACAGCTTTCCGTACTCGGAAAACTTCGCGATCTCGAAGTAGACGTTGCCATTCACCTGGTACGCGATGCCCTGCTGCAGCAGGTCGTCGATGATCGCCCCCATCTGCGCAATGAAGTCCGTCGCGCGCGGCATGTGGTGCGGCAACCGCACGTGCACCTGCCGCTGGCAGTCGTGGAACTCGGCTTCGTACAAGGCCGCGATCTGCCACGCGGTCTTGCCGGCCTTGCGGCTCGCCGCCTCCATCTTGTCCTCGCCGCCCTCGACATCATCGAGCGTCAGGTGGCCGACGTCGGTCACGTTCATGACCTGCGTCACCGTGTAGCCTTGGTCTTCGACGAAGCGGCGCAGCACGTCGGCGAACAGGAAGCTGCGGAAGTTGCCGATGTGCGGCGAACTGTAGACCGTCGGTCCACAGTGGTACATCGTCACCACGCCGGCGCGCAGCGGACGCAGTTCTTCGAGCGAGCGACTGAGCGAGTTGTGCAGGCGGATCGGCATCGGTTGGGACACGGCAACTGCCGGCAATGGAAAGACTGACAGAGCAGCGGGCCGCGTGCAACCTCTCACCAGAACGCCGTGGAACGAAGACTCCCGCTGGCTACAAAGATCAGGTGCCACGAGACGAGAGAGCCATGCCAGCCGCGACGACGGAGCCGCCTGTGCACACCGTGCTCGCGCGCGCCACGGCCGGCCGGTTCGAACTGCTGGCCGAACTCGGCAGCGGTTCGTCGGGCACCGTGCATCGCGCCCGCCTGCTCGTTCCCTACGGCGAACACGCGGCCGGTACCGAGGTCGCCATCAAGTTCCTGCGGCACGAACTCGCCGCGGACGAGCGGGCCCATGCGCGCCTGCTCGCCGAGGGCGAACTCGGCCAGAAGCTGCGCCATCCGAACGTGGCGGAAGTCTACGGCTTCGAGACCATCGATCTGCCCGACCTGCCCGTCACCTTCCTCGTCATGCAGTACGTGCAGGGCACGACCCTGCGCGAGTACGTGGCGCGGTCGGGAGCGCCCGTCGAGGACCTCACGCGGCGCATCGGTGCGGACGCCGCAAAGGGTCTGCACGCGCTGCACCGGCGCGGCCTCGTGCACCGCGACGTCAAGCCCGAGAACCTCATCCTGACGCCGGACAGCCAGCTCAAGATCGTCGACCTCGGCCTCGCCCGGCCGTTCGGCACACGTGGTGGCGGCAGCAGCTCGTCGCCGGGTCGCAGTTCGGGGCTCGGGCTCGCGGGCAGCGTCGCCTACGCCGCCCCCGAGACGCTGCGCGGCGAAGCGGCGGGTCCGCGCAGTGACCTCTACGCGCTCGGCGTCGTGCTGTTCGAGGTCACGACCGGCCGCCACCCGTTCGCCGCGGCGACCACGGCCGACGCGATGCTGGATGCGCACCTTCATCAGGCACCGCCGCGCCCGTCGCATCTGCGCACGCGCGTGTCGCCGTTCCTCGATCAGGCACTGCTCGACCTGTTGCAGAAGGACCCCGACGATCGCCCGCGCGATGCGGCCGAACTCGCGCGCCTGCTCGAGCAGGGCGAACACTCCGAGTACTGGCGCCGGCACGAGGCCAAGGCACCGGTGCTGGCCAGCAGCCGCCGTCTCCTGCGCATGCGCCGTCCGGCCGAGACGCCGTTCTTCGGCCGGCAGACCGAGCTGGTTGCGCTGCAGACGCGGCTCGACGCGGCACGGCAGGGCAAGGGCAGCGTCGTCGTCGTCGCCGGCCCGGACGGCATCGGCCGGCGACGCCTGCTCGAC
>JAYUCN010000202.1:0-14014 GCA_043740335.1 Planctomycetota bacterium | reverse complement strand
TGCGCTTCCGCAGTCCATCGCAAGGACTGGCGAGGCCGACAATCGTGAACGCGCAGTCCGAGATCAACGACATCCACTACGGCGCGGCGATCCCCGAGCTCAAGATCTCGCTGCAGGGTTTCTCGACCCCGGCCAGTGAAATCGGGTTCGCGACCTTGATCCGCTGCGGATCGGTCACGCACCACTTCGACGCGGATCAGCGCTGCATCAAGCTGGAGGTCTTGGAGGCCGCCGGCAACCGGATCACGCTGGCGCCGCTGCCCTCGCAGGCCCAAGGTGGACACTTCATCGCACCGCCTGGCTACTACTACCTGTTCGTCGTGACGACTCCGCGCGGCAATCCACTCGGGCGGGTGCCGAGTGTTGCGCTGTTCGTGCGCATCTCCTGATCGAGACGATAATCGCCCGCACGATGGTTGCGACGATGTCCTGACCGGAGGAATCCAAGTCGACGGCGGGACCCACGACCAAGGGGCGCCCTCGATCCCGATGCAGATCCCCAACGATCCCGCGCTGACGGGCGCCATTTTCCACGCCCAGTGGCTCGTGCTCGAACCACCGAGTGCCTCCCAGTTCGCGAGCACGACGCGCGCGCTGACGGTGACGGTCCAGTAGCCTGGCGAATCTCCGCATGCGCGCCCCGAAGACTGCTGCGGCTCGGCGGGCATCTACAATCTGCTGCACCCCGCAGCTCGCCGGTGAAATAGGCCGACGCAAGGTCGAAAGCATGCTGCAAGCGCGCGTCGATCTGGTGCTGACCGGCAACCCCGGCTGCATGATGCAGATCGACAGCCACCTGCGCCGGTCCGGCCACCTTCTCCCCGTACGTCACCCGATCGAACTGCTGCTGCCGCCAACATGAGCCGTCTCGTCCCCCTCCTTTGCCTCGGCTGCCTCGTTGCCATCGGCGCTTCGATCTGGGGCATGCTCGGCAGCGGTGCAGCCGATCGACTGCAGGCGCCGAAGGGGACGGCCGCGAGCCCAGGACTGCGAACGAGCTCACCGCTGGTACAAGCCCTCGACGCAGCGCGGCACGAATGCTCGCTGCCTGCCCTCGATGAAGTCGTGCAACGACTGCAGGCGCAGACGAAGTCGGCGAAGAACGATCTCCAGGCCTGGCACGTACTGTCCGCAGCCATGTTGGAGCGGGTGCAACAGCGATCGCATCTGCGGGGCATGAAGGTCGGCGAGCCGATCTGGTCCGAGCTCCCGCGCGAACTCTCTCTCGACGTGGACGCTGGCCTCGAGGCCGTTGCCCGCGCCCGCGAACTCGGCGATGACAGCGGCGACCTGTTCCGGATCGAGGCGAACCTCACGAGCCAGCGCATCACGGGCCTCGCCACCGCCCTGCAATGGAACGGCAAGATCCAGGACGCCCTCGCGAAGTCCAGCGAACGCGCGCAGGACGACCCGCAGCTGCACGTGGCATTGGGCCTGCGCAAGCTGTTCGCGCCCGCCCTGCTCGGTCACGATCCGGTGCGGGCACTCGAGCACTTCGAGTTCGCCGCGCAGGCGCTGCTCGACGACGAACGCCCCGCGGTGTTCGCGGCGATGGCGAGCTACCTGCAAAAGAAGCGGCAGCAGGCCGTCGGCTGGCTCGAGCAGGCGGTCGCGCGCAATCCGAACAACGCCTTCGCGCGCGTCGTGCTGCAGCGCGTGCGGCGTGACGAAGGCGACCCGTTCGGGCGCGACGTCACGGCCGCCGAAGCAGCGGCGAGCAAGTAGCCGACCGGCGCTCGGCTCACTTCGCCTGGCCGCTACCAAGACTGCGAACGCGCATGAGTCCGGTCCCGGCCTGGCCCTGAGACGCGCCTTCGCCTGGTGAACCGCTTGCCGAACCGTGCGCCGAACCCTGCGATTGCTTCCGGATCTGCTGCATGAGCGAACGGATCTCGCGCATCTCGTTGCGCATCTCGTCGATCATCTGACGGATCTCGGCGTCGGCGTCGGCGTCGGCCTTGACTGCGCGGACCGGATGATTCCGCGAAACGGGGTCCTCATCAATGTGATAGACCCGCGTGCGCGCAGCGCCCCCGAGGTCACCGCGCAGGGCCTCCGCGTGCACTCGCAACTCCGCAGCCTCGGCTCGGGCCTTTTGGGCGTCGGCACGGGCGTGCTCGGCTTCCACGCGCCACTTCGCGACGGCCTCGGGCGACGTCGATTCGAGGCGCCATTCACCGGCCCGCGCCGCTTCCTCGTGCACCTTGGCGAGATCGCCATGAAACACGTTCAGGGCCTCTGAATGCGACTTCTCCGCGTTCGCGTGTTCCGCCTCGGCTGCGCGCAGGTACCTCAGGGCCTGCTCATGAGTAACGGGCTTGGGAGCCTCGGCCGGGGTCGGTGGCACCGCGACCGCAAACGCGCGCGGCGCCTTCGGGGCCTTCGGCGCTTTCGGGGCCTTGGGAGGGTTCGGCGGTTCCGCGCGCTCGGTTTCCAACACCATCGCACCGCGCTCCGCAGCCTTGGCTTCCCCCAGCCTCAGGATCCTGCCCCTCACCTCCACCTCGGGAGCTCCCTCCACCTCGACGACGACGCTCTCGCCGGGTTCCGTCGTGATCCGACCTGGGAGCGTGACAACGGATCGGCTCACCGACCCCGCGACCGACGCCGCGGCCTTCTCCGTGCGCAGCCGTTCGACGATCTCCTGGAGCTTCTTCTTCGCCTTCGCCTGCTCCGCGGGCGAGAGATCGTCTTCTTCGAGCATGGCGATCACCTCGGCGAGCCGGATCTGCACACGATCGCTCGACTCGCCTTGCTCGGCCTTCTTGGCGCGCGCGATGCCACCGCTGAGGCCACCTCGCACACCGCCACTCGGGGCGCCCTGGGCCGGCAGCAATGCAGCCATGGCAGCGACGCACGCTGCCGACAACAGACAGTTCACAAGGGTCTTGGTCATGGTTCTCTTCTCCTCGACGGGTCTAACGGGCTTCGACAATTCGACGGTCGAGGCGCGCCTGGAGGCGCGCGCTCAGCCGTTCGAGAACGAGCAGCCGATGCGTGAGCATCGACACGAGCTGCTCGAGTTCGGGGGGTGCGGGCCGACCGGCGAGGTCAGCCCGCAGACGCGCCACCTCGGCGGTGAGCGCGATGTGTTCCTGCTGCATGAGCTGGGCCGCGGCATGCAGGGCACTCGTGGCAGACGGCGCAGCGACGACATCAGGGGCAACGACGACGCCACGCAGTGCCTCGGCGAGCGGCATGAATGGCGGCGACGTCGCCTGCATGCCTGGCGCCACGAGCGTCAGCGCCGACAGCGACACGCCGCAGAACGCCATCGACACGAAGCTGTGCGGCGGTGAGGCCGATCGAGGCTGCAGCGCCGCCTCGACGCGTTCGCGCAGCGACGACGCGCGGGCAGCCATGCCAAGCGCCACGAGCGGCGTGGGTGCACCGGGTCGCAGCCACTCGGCGACGTCGAGCAGGCACCGCGCCACCGCGGTCGGGCTCGAGTGACGGGCGGCGATCGCATCGCAACGCAGTTCGATGAGTCGGGCCCAGCGTCGCCGCACGACCGGCATGAGCAACTGCCAGGGGAACAGGGCCTGGAGCCAAGCGGCGAACCACATCCAGGCCGGATCGCCGCGGCGAAGGTGCGCGATCTCGTGCGCGAGCATGGCGCGCAGGGAGCCATCGGCGAGTTCGCCAGCGCGTGCCGGCAAGCAGATCTCCGGTCGCAGCCAACCGAACGCGATCGGCGTCGCGATGCGATCGCACCGGCTCACGTGCGGAGACTGCCGCAGGCCGAGGCCGCGCGCCACTTCGGCTGCGGTCGCCAACACGCGGCCATCCACTTCGGGCCGTCGCTGCGAGAGCACGTACTGGAGCCGGCGATGGACGCACCACAACCAGACGATCCCGAGCAGCGCCAGGCCGCCCGCCGCGGCAACGACGACCGTTGGCCACGATAGGTGGACCAGGGGTTCATCCACCGGAGTCGCGGCGGAAAGAGCCGCCAACACGGCAACCTCGTCGCCGGTGGGGACAGCAACGGACGCGGCCGCAGCCGACGGGAGCGACAGCGCGAACGGCCAGGGGCTGCCGAGCCCGAAGTACTGCACGCTGCTGCTCACGAGTGCCGCCCACAGCGAAAGGCGCAGGATGCCCTCCTGGAACACAAGGGCACGGCTGCGCACGCCGACGCCGACCAACCACGCGAACGCGAGCGCCAGGGTCGAGTGCATCGCGAACGTGCAGAGCCAGTCGGCAACGGCGGCGATATCGATGGCGGAGGTCATGGCCGCTCCTTCTTCTGCTTGCGCTCGGCGTCGACGACCTGCTTGCGCAGATCATCGAGTTCCCGGAGTTCGATGTCGCCTTCGCGCAGCAGGTGATTCACGAGGGCCAGGGGATCGCCGTCGAACAGCCGCGTCACGAGGTCGCCGACCAGGTTGCGCTGCACGAGGTCGGGGTCGACTTCGGCGCGGTAGAGGAACTGGCGGCCTTGCCCACGGTGAGCGACGAGCCCCTTCTCCTCCATCTTGCGCAGCATCGTCGCGATCGTCGTGAGGGCGAGCCCACGATCGCTCAACGTGTCGTGCACCTCGGTGACGGCCGCTTCGCCGCTGGTCCAGAGGGCGCGGAGAATGGCCAACTGCAGGTCGCCGAGGTTGCGAGGTCCCTTCATGGGCATCAATCTACTACCAGAGTAGTCGGCTACAACTACTCCGGTAGTAGAGGGACCTTTCCGGATTCCCTTGAATCGGGGAAAAGCACCCGAAGGCGCGGCCCCGGACCGCCGGGCCAACCGACCGGCTACCTTGACTCGGCGTTCGCCTATCCGCCGACCGGCATCACGATGGACCACGTGCCTGCCGTCGTCGACAGGACGCCGGTCGGTGCCAGCGGGTCGAACACGACCCACTGCGTGTACAGCGACCACCCGACATAGTTGGTCGTCGCCGGCAGCTGGGGCGCGAACGTCGCGCTACCGCCGCCGGCACCACCGCCGACCGTGACCGCGGCGAACGTGCTGACCGGGTTGGTCCTCAGCATGCAGGTCGACGATGGGTAGCCGAACAGCGGCAGGAGGTCAGTCGGCAAGGGCAGGGTTTCCCACGCGGTCCTGCTGTCGCCGATCACCCACAGGCAGATCCGCTGCGAGGCCGCCGCCGTCAGCTGATGCGTCCAGGTGGTTCCGGGCGAGGGAATCTGCGCGACCGAGCCGACCGGGATGAAACCACCCTGGCCGGCGCAACCGGTGCCGTAGCTCAGCACGACACCGGGACGCGCCGTGAAGCGCGTGTTGATGCCAACGCCCTGCAGCACCGTTCCCGCCGTCGAGCTGGAGGAACCGCTCGCGTAGACGCGCGACACCGTGCCGAGCAGAGTGCTGGCGCCGCGAAAGTTGTAGAGGAAGGGCTGATTGGCAAGGCTGTTGCCGGAGATCCGGATCTCGAGCAGGAGCGGCCGCTGACCATCCCAGGTGAACATGGTGGTGAACGGCACATTGATGACGACCGCGCCCGCCGCCCCGGCGATGAGTTGCACGTTCCCCGCTGGCTTCACCACCACGGGCGAATCGGCGTAGTTCGTGCCGAAGTTGCCGGTGACCCCCGAGAAGAGGCCATGCGACATCAGGATCTCGCAGTTGATCTGCGCGGCCTGGGAGGTCGGCGTCGTGCCCGCGAAGAACTCGATCCGCTCGATGCGCATCGGCTGCGGCAGCCCGGCCTGCACGCTCGCTGCCGAGTACCACTGCTGGTAGCGGCCGATGCCGCCAGGCCACGGCCGATCGACGTTGACCGGACTAGGAAGGTTGGGGATCGTCACCGTGGTCTGCGCCGGCAGCGCGGACAGGAGGGTGCAACACAGGAGAAGAGCTCGCATCATGGGATCAGGCTGGGCGACGATGGTCGACAATGGTACTGACGATGGCGCTGCAGTGTACTGGATCGAGGGGGCCGAAGGAGAGCCGCCTCGCGGTGCCGATCGAGATCTTGGCACTGCGCACTAGTCCCGCTACGAGACGTGGCAACGCGCCGATGCGACCGGGACCGGCCAGCACCTGGAAACCGGCGCCGACACAGAACCCATCGGCCAACGGGTCTGGCTGGCCAGGCCCGCCCGAACGCCAGCGCCCATCCTGGCTTACTTGCTGGCTTACTTGCGCGGCGCTGCCGCCACCGGGGCCGGCGGGCGCGCCCTGACGCCTTGCCCGCCGCTCGCGGCAGGCGCGGTGGTGCCACTGTTGGCCGACCGCGACGACATGCCGAGTGTGGCGAGGCCGGGATTCGGCTTGACGTGGATGTCGGGGGTCCGCCGCCGCACGTCGTCGGGACGGTTGGACTTCGCCACCGCGTCGTCGGCCGTGATGAGGCCCTCCGCGTAGCAGCGCAGCAGTTCGTCCTCGAGCGTCGTCATGCCGTACTGCTTGCCGGTCTGCATGAGGTTCTGGATCTGGGCCGACTTCGCTTCGCGAACGAGCGAACGCACGGCGTCCGTCGCGACCAGGATCTCGCGCACGGCGACGCGGCCACCACCGATCTTGGGCACGAGCGTCTGCGAGATGACACCCTGCAGCGTGCTGGCGAGCTGCACGCGCACCTGCTGCTGCGCATCGGTCGGGAACACGTCGATGATGCGATCGACGGTCGAAATGGCGCTCGTCGTGTGCAGCGTGCCGAACACGAGGTGGCCCGTCTCCGCCGCGGTGATGGCCATCGAGATCGTCTCCAGATCGCGCATCTCGCCGATCAGGATCACGTCGGGATCCTGGCGCAGGGCCCGGCGCAGGCCTTCGCGGAACGACGAGCAGTCGCTGCCGATCTGGCGCTGCGTCACGAAGCACTTCTTGTCCGGGTGGATGAACTCGAGCGGATCCTCCATCGTCAGGATGTGACCGTGTTCGGTCTGGTTGATGTAGTCGATCATCGCCGCGAGCGTGGTCGACTTGCCCGAGCCGGTCGGGCCGGTCACGAGTACGAGCCCGCGGGGCTTGGCGGCGAAGTCGATGCAGATCTGCGGCAGGTTGAGCCGCTTGTGGTCCGGGATCTCGTCCGGGATCTGGCGCACGACGATGCCCACGGCGGTGCGCTGGTGCAGGGCGTTGACGCGGAAGCGCGCGAGGTCCTTCACCGCGTGTGAGAAGTCGAGGTCCTTCTCCTTCTGGAAGCGCTCCCACTGTTCGGGCCCCATGAGTTGCCGGGCCAGCTCAGCCGTCTGTTCAGGCTGAAGGCGGCCGAACTCCGCCTGTGGCTGGACCTCGCCGTCGATGCGAAACCCGGGCGGACTACCGGCCTTGATGTGCAGGTCGGACGCACCTTTCGCGACCATGGCACGAAGCAGATCCTGGATGTTGAGCGACACGTTGTTTCCCCCCGAGTCCTTGCCAACTTCGATCCAACGCCTGGATCGGCAGTGACTTCAGCGACGCTTGACGAAACGTCGCACCGCTTGCCCCAGGCCGGGACACGGCCGGCCGCACGCGGTGACCCGCTGCCAAACCGGGTAAGAATCGGGAACGGGTGGCCATCCCCAGGCCAGAGCGGTCGAATGCTCGGCCGATAGTGGCGAGGCCTGTGTCATGAGCGAACTGCCGGAGATCCAGACGATGCGCATGCCCGACGACAGCCTCAGCCGCCAGCATCGCCAACCCGACCCGGCCCAGCCGCCGGCGGCCGGGGGTGGCACCCCGGTCGACCCGACTCCTGCCGCGCCGCCGACTGCGACCGCTCCACCCGCCGCGACCACCCCCGCACCGACGCCGGCACCCCCGCTTCCCCCGATTGCGTCGATCGATCGCACCATCCTGTTCGTGAACCGCGAGCAGTCGTGGCTCGCCTTCAACCGGCGCGTGCTCGAGGAAGCCCAGGACCCGACCACCCCGCTGCTCGAGCGCGTCAAGTTCCTCGCCATCTCCAGCACCAATCTCGACGAGTTCTTCGAGATCCGGGTCGCGGGCGTCATGGAGCTCGTCGACGCCGGCCTGCAGGGGGAGAACCCGGACGGCATCAAGCCGCAGGAAGAACTCGAGCGCGTGCGCACCGACGCCCATGCCTTCACGGCCGCGATGCACCGCACCTGGCGCGAGATGATCCTGCCCGACCTGGCGAAGGCGGGCATCGAGTTCCGGCCGATCCGCCAGCTCGCCCTGGCGCAGCAGAAGTGGATCGATTCCTACTTCCGGAAGGACATCTACCCGATCCTCACGCCGCTGGCGGTCGACCCGGCGCACCCGTTCCCGGTGCTGCTCAACAAGTCGCTCAACCTCGTGGTGCTGCTGCTCGACCCGCGTCAGGCGCGTCGCACGCACCGCATGGCGGTCGTGCAGGTGCCGCGCTCGCTGCCGCGCATCCTGCGGTTGCCCGAGATCGACGGCCAACGCGCCTACGTGTTCACGGCCGACATCGTGCAGGAGAACCTGCGCGAGCTGTTCCCCGGCCTCGAAGTCGTGCACGTGAGCACGTTCCGCGTCACGCGCGACAGCAACCTCGACGTCGACGAGGTGCACGGCACCGACCTCATGAGTTCGATCGAGACCGAACTCGTGAAGCGGCGCCGCGGCGAACCCGTGCGCCTCGAGATCGACGCCGGAGCGCACCCCGACGTCGTCGATCGCTTCCTCAAGGCCTTCGCGCTCGAGATGGACGACGTCTACTTCTGCGACGGGCCGGTCAACATGGGCCGCATCCTCGAGCTCTACCAGATCGTCGAGCATCCCGACCTGAAGGACCCGCCGACGCAACCGCGGCGGCAATGGAGCTGGGCCACGGCCGACGAGATGTTCGCGGACCTGCGCGACGGCGACATCCTCCTGCACCATCCCTACGAGTCGTTCTCGACCGTCGAGGACTTCGTGCGCTTCGCCGCGCGCGACCCCAAGGTGCTGGCGATCAAGCAGACGATCTACCGCGCCGGCAGCAAGAACCCGATGGTCGAAGCGCTCATCGAGGCGTCGGAGCAGAAGAAGCAGGTGACCGCGATCATCGAGCTCAAGGCGCGCTTCGACGAAGAAGCGAACATCCTCTGGGCGCGCCGCATGGAACACGCCGGTGTGCACGTGGTCTACGGCATCGTCGGCATGAAGACGCACGCCAAGTGCACGCTGGTCGTGCGCCGCGAGGACGACGGCAGCCTGCGCCGCTACTGCCACCTCGGCACCGGCAACTACAACCCGAGCACCGCGCGTTTCTACACGGACATCGGCCTGTTGTCCGCACGTGCCGACCTCGGCGAAGAAGTCGCCGAGACGTTCAACATGATCACGGGCTACACACGTGTGCCGCAGATGGAGCACCTGCTCGTGGCCCCGTTCACGCTGCGCGACAAGCTCATGCAGCTCATCCGCAACGAGCAGGAGAACAAGAAGGCCGGCAAGCCCGCGGCGATCCGCGCCAAGCTCAACAACCTGGCCGACCCGCAGCTCATCATGGCCCTCTACGAGGCCTCGCGCGCCGGCGTGAAGATCCAGCTGTGCGTGCGCAGCGTGTGCTGCCTGCGCCCCGGCGTGTCCGGCCTCAGCGAGAACATCACGGTCAAGGCGATCATCGATCGTTTCCTCGAACACAGCCGCGTCTACTACTTCGAGAACGCGGGCAATCCGCTGGTGTACCTGTCGTCGGCCGACTGGATGGCGCGCAACCTCGACCGGCGCGTCGAAGTCGCCGCTCCCATCCTCGATCCCGAACTCAAGAAGCGCGTCGTCGACGAAGTGCTCGGCATGGCGCTCAACGACAACGTCAAGGCGCGCCGCGTGCTGCCGAACGGCCAGAGCGAACGCATCGTGCGCGGCGAAGCGGAGATCGCGTTGCGCAGCCAGCAATCGCTGCTCGACATGACGCTGAAGCAACCCGAGTCGACCGGCGATGGCAGCGTGTCGGAGCCGCAGAAGCGGCGGAAGAAGAAGAAGCGGTAAGGCGCCGAGCCAACGGCTCGACCCGGTACGCGGGCCGGGCACAGGGCCCGAACGATCGCGGCCCACGAAGTGATGAGGTAGACTGCGCCGTTCCTCTCGCCTCGCATGCCGGAAGCCCCTCGTGTCAGTGCCATCGTCGTCAATTGGAATGGCGGCCTCATGCTCGAGGAGTGTCTGAAATCCCTGTTCGCCCAGACCTGGCCGAACCTCGAGGTGATCGTCGTCGACAACGGCAGCGCCGACGACAGCATCGAGCGCGCCGCCACGCAGTGGGGCGATCGCCTGCGCATCCTCCGCAACGACCGTAACGAAGGCTTCGCGAAGGGCAACAACCAGGCCTTCGCCATCGCCACAGGGGAGTGGCTGTTCCTGCTCAACAACGATGCCGTTGCCGCACCCGAGGCCATCGCCGAACTCATGCAGTTCGTGCGCGAGCGGCCCGACGTCGGCAGCCTCGCCTGCAAGGTCATCCGCTTCGAGCAGGCCAACGTCTTCGATTCCGCCGGCCTGCTGCTCTATCCCGATGGCGTGTGCCGGCCGCGCGGCTGGCAGGAGAAGGACATGGGCCAGTTCGACCGTCCGGACCAGGTCCTCGCCGCGCACGGCTGCGCCTGTGCCTACCGCCGCACGATGCTCGACGAGGTCGGCGGCTTCGACGAGATCTACTTCTGCTACCTCGAGGACCTCGACCTCGGCATGCGCGCGCAACTGGCCGGCTGGAAGTGCTGGTACGTGCCGACCGCCGCGGTCCGCCACCACAAGTCGGCGACCGCCGGCAACTACTCGAAGTTCAAGGCCTTCCACGTCGAACGCAATCGCATCTGGAACGCCGTGAAGCTGCTGCCTCGCTTCGTGCTGTTCACGAGTCCGCTGTTCACGATCAACCGCTACCTCATGCAAGGCTATGCCGCCGCGACGAAGAGCGGGCTGTCGAGCGACTTCATCAAGGAGTACTCGTGGCTACAGCTGATCTGGATCCTCATGCGCGCCTACGCGGCGGCGCTGATCCGCCTGCCGCGCATGGTGCGCGAGCGGCACCGCCTGTCGCGGCGGCGAAAGATCACGACGCGCGAGTGGTACGATCTCATCAGCCGCTACAAGCTCGACGCCATCGAGCTCGCGTTGAAGCACTGAGCGCTCGCACCCTCCTCCGTTCATGACCTCGTCGTCGTCATCCTGTCGTGCACGATGGTCGGTGGCGGTAATCATGGCACTGGCGGGTTGCGCGCCGGCGACCCAGGACCTGCGCCTGGAGATCGAGATGATGGCCACGGGCGGTGCTCGCATCACGGTGACGGGCGAGTCCGGGCAGGAGGTTGCCGTGTCGGCCAACCGGGCATGGGCTGGACACGACGAGATCTACGTCGGGCTACTGGGTCTGCGCTGTCTGCCCGTCGTGACCGCCGAGGATCGACGCCTGGGCGCGGGCGTCGCTGTGATCGATCGCATCGTCGACGGCAGCATGGTGGCGGAACTGCCCGCGTCCAAGCTGGAGAACCTGCCGAGTCCGCTGGCGATCCAGGCGGTCGGGTCGAGGAACATCGGTGGTGTCGTCAAGCTGACGCTGAGCAACGCGTTCCTCTTCGAGAAGTCGGGTGTCACGACGACCATCCGTCCGTGGTCCACGTGGTGGCGCATCCGGCGCGCCGCGGGTTCGTTCCTGTGGTGGATCGTGCTGCCGTGCCTGCTCGTGTTCGCCGTGCGGCGCTGGCGCGCGCCGCCGCGGCGTGGCCTCTGGGTGTTGCCGATTGCACTCGCGGTCGTCGTCGTGGCTCGGCTGACGATTCGCGATGGCTCACCCGGCCTCGTGCCATCGCTGCCCGACGAACCACTGATCGCGCTCGAGCGACAGTACGGTGAGGGCCTCGCGCGCATCGTCGCGTCGAGCAGGAGTGCTCATCGCCCAGGCGAAGCAATCGCGATCCTCGTCGACGAGACCCGCCTCGCTGCGCAGCAGACCCTGGCGGTGCAACTGCAGTGGCTCCTGCCCGACGCCACGGTCCACACCGCGACGAACGAGCTGCCCGCGCGGGGCATCTGCATTCTTCTGAACGCGACGACCCGCAAGGCAGGCGAACCGGTCGAGGCTCCGACACGACCAGGGCTGCGAGGACGCGTGATCGTGGCGACGCCGGTCGCGACGCTGTGGCAGTTGGGAGAGGACTGATGGCTCTCGTCGGCACGACGCTGTCGGTCCTGCTGCTCCTCGTGACAGCGACGGGTGTCGGCATCGCCGCGCGGCGCGCACTGTTCTCTGCGCCGGCGAGGGATCTCGGGCTGTCCGTGTCGGCGCTCGTTGGCCTCTGCTTCATGGCAGCGGTGATGCCCAACCTGTTCCTGCTGGGACTGCCGCGCCATGCCGTGCTGGGCGGCATCTACTGCGTCGCCGGCTTCGGCTGGTTCCGTTGGGGCAAGCGCGAGCTCGACAACGTCGACCGCCGTGCCGCGATGGACGCAGGTTTGTTGGCACTGGCGCTGGCGTCACCCATCGTGATCGCCGCCACGCGCCCGCCGATCTTCAACGATGCCGTGCTGATCTGGTGGCCCAAGGTTGTCGAGGTCGCGCGCGGCGAATGGCCGTACGTCGGGCAGGCCACGCTGGCGCACGTGAACCCGGGTTATCCGCGCGGCATGGCCTGGCTCACGAATGCCGCGAGCCCCGCTTCGATCCCGGACCCGCAGCTCATGCAGATGGTGTCGCTGCTCTGGACCTGGCTCACGGCGGTCGCCATGGTCGCGACTGGTCGCATGCTGGGTGGAGGGCGAAGTGCGCTGCTGGTGGCGCTGCTGTTCGTGCTCCTGCCCGATGTCGCGCGTCACGCGTGTTCGGGCATGTCGGATCTCGCGATCGCCGGCGCCGTGCTCCTGGCATCGATCGGACTGACCATGCGCAGAACCCACCCGGAGGGGTTCGTGATCGCCGGGGTCGCGGCAATCGGTGCGCACTCGATGAAGGAGGAAGGAGCCGTCGTGTCGTTGGTCGTCGGCGCGTTCTTCGTGTTCGACTTGTGGCGCCGCCCGGCAAACCGTCTGCGCACCCTGCGCGGCATCGCGCTGTTCCCGATCCTCGTGCCGTTCTGGCTCGTGCGGTCGAGTTCGCCGCAGACTCGCATGACGACGCTCAGCACGTTGCTGAACGACCCCGAGGTTCTGTTCCTGCGTTGCGTCGCGGTCGTGGAGCACATGTTCCGTTTCGTCATGGCACCCGACTCGGTGGCGTTCGCTGGCGAAGGTGTGGCGATCGTGGCCGTCTCGTGGGCGGGCTTCTTCGTCCTGGTGTCCCTCGTCCTGCTGATCCCCAGGCCATGGCCGCGGCCCATGCTCGCGACGCCGGCCGTGCTGATGCTGCCGGCCGCCGCGTTGGCCTACATCACCACCGGGATCGGGATCCGGTGGCACATCAGCACGACGATCGACCGGTTGATGATCGAACTCGTGCCAACGATGGCGCTCGCTGGTTTCCTGCGGATGGCGCCAGGGACCGAGACCGCGACGCTCACGCCAACGACTGCATGCGCGCCGCGAGTTCCGTGAGCTCCGTCGCGAGGCGGGCCGGTCCGCGCGCTCGGAAGATGGTGGCGAGGGACTGGTAGTACCAGAGCGTTCCTTCGCGACCGCCCGTGAAACGCTGCCAGAGTCGTGCGCCGACGAGCGCGTGGTCCTCGACGATCGAACGCGCGTTGTGCACCTTGTCGCAGAGAGAGATCAGCAGCAGGTCGGCGGGCGCTTTGGCGAGGTGCGCGAGGTAGGTCTCCTTGCGCTGCCGCCACGGCGGCTTCGGGGTAACGACGGCGTCGGTGAGGCCGAGCACGAGGTCGGCGACGCGAGAGCCGAACGCGGCGCGGATGCGTTCGAGGGTGGGGAGTCCACCTTGGTCTTCGACCGCATCGTGGAGCAGCGCGGCGATCGATTGGTCTTCGTCGGCGCCGTTCTCGATCGCGAGCGCGGTGACGGCGAGCAG
Organism: Planctomycetota bacterium; assembly: GCA_043740335.1. Classification (GTDB taxonomy): domain Bacteria; phylum Planctomycetota; class UBA1135; order UBA1135; family UBA2386; genus DASVAL01. The sequence goes on along the minus strand of JAYUCN010000202.1, from coordinate 200 downwards.
GTGCGCGATGTAGGGCGTGCCGGAGTCTTTGCGGGTCTGGGCGCGGTGGAGGTCGGAGGCCATGGCCAACGCACGATCGAACCGTTCACCGAGCATGGGGATCGGACGCCGCGAACGAACAAGCCCCGAAAACCGTGTTCACCGCACGACTTCCGGGGCTCATGAAAGTGGCGAGGGCGACGGGGGTCGAACCCGCAACC
>JAYUCN010000201.1:0-14027 GCA_043740335.1 Planctomycetota bacterium | reverse complement strand
AAGGCGCCGGCGAACCTCGTCTGGACGTCGCGCGGGACAAGGCAGACCTCGTGGTGCAGCACCTCTTCGCAGGGCGTACCAGCGAGGTCGTAAAGCATGTTCTCGACCGGCTCGCCGCGCCGGGACACCGCCAGCGTCTGCACGCGGGACCGTTCCTGCACGCGACCCACGAGCGCGAAGTCGACGTCGCACACCTCGGTCAGGTGATCCACGAGCGAGCGGAAGAAGTCCTGCCCGGTCGCCGGCGACAACACGGCGTGCAACGACCGCAGCAGGTCGTGAGGCACGAGGTCGTGGTTCCCCGCGGGAACGAACGCGCGCCTGCCCGGCTTGCGATTCACGGCCATTGCTCGCCTCCGGTGTCCGCGCCCGCCAGCTGCGCACTCCCCACCAGGAGCCAACTGCCGCCCACCAGCGGCGTCATCTGCTCGACGCGCAAACCCGCCGCCTGGAACAACCGCCGCAGCTCCGGCTTGCGCCGCACGCGGCCGCCGAGCAGCACCTGCATCTCGAGGTCCATCATCGCCGCGAGGTCGGCGCGGTTGTCGGGTGCCAACACCGTCTCGATGGCGAGCACGCGACCACCCGGCCCCATCGCTTCGACGCAGCGCTGCAGCAGCGCCTGTGCGCGCTCGTCGTCCCAGTTGTGCAGCACGTGCTTCACGCAGTAGACGTCGTGGCCCTTCGGCACGCCGCGGAAGAAGTCGTCACCGAGCGCTTCCACGCGCGCCCCGAAGCGCGCCGCCAGCTCGGGCCGCGCGCGCGCCGCGACGTGCGGCAGGTCGAACAGTACGCCGCGCAGGTGCGGCCATCGCTGCAGCACTTCGCCGAGCAGCGTGCCACGACCGCCGCCGACGTCGACGACCGTGCGCACCTCGGTGAAATCGAACTGCGCGCACAGCGCTTCGGCTTCGTGGCGCGTGAACGAGTCGATCGCCGCGTCGTAGCGGGCGGCCGCCGCGGGCGTGCGCGCGAGGTGGTCGTAGAGACCGGTACCGTGCGCAAGCTGGAACGCCGTGCCGCCACCACCGCGCGCCACGTCGCGCAGACGCGCCCACGGATCCCACTGCTCGGCAGCGCCGACGAACTCCGCGAGCGGCCCGAGCGCGGAACCCTTCAACGCCGCCCCCCGCTCCGTCAGTACAAAGGTGTCCGGCGTCGGACTGGCGAAGAAGCCCATGCCCGCGCACAGCCGCAGCACGGGCACGAGCACGGCGGCATCACAGCCGATCTCCGCCGCGAGCGCCGCCACCGTGCGCGGCCCAGCCGCGAGGCGGTCGGCGAGCCCGAGCGCCGCAGCCGTCGACACCGCCTGCGTGCGACACTTGCCGCCGAGCACTTGCAGCAGGTAGTCGGCCGGCGAATCCGAATCGGGCATCACAGCGCGCACCCCTGGGCCCTAGCCCGCCGGTGCTCTGTGTGCCGAACCCTTCGCCGCGGCATCCATCGCCCGCTGCGGCACCGCGGGCGCTGCTGCATCGGCTTCGTCACCGCGATCCATCGCCGCCATGGGCAGCGAGTAGCTACCGCGGGCCAGCATCTCGCGCGCGGCGGCCGCACGCGCATGCCGGCGCACGGGCCCGAGGCCACGTTCGACGTCGCGGGCGAGGTCCGGCAGGCGGTGGCGCCGTTCGAGACCGGTGAGATTCTCGATCTGCAACCGCGCCGGGGCGACCTGCACGCCCCAGGTCCAGAACTTCACTTCGTCGAGCAGCGTCTGCGCCTGTTCGGGACCGAGCTCCTGCACGATGCGCAGCACGAACTCGCCGATGAGCTCGTGCCCCTGCTCGAGCCGGTGTGCGATGTAGGCGAGTGTGTCCGTCGTCGACATCTTCTGCGCCACCGCCACGTGCGCCTCGATGAGCACGGACGGGAATGCCGGTGCCTGTTTGAACACGGCCATCGGCCGCTCGGGCGCCATGAGCGCCCAATGCCGCAGCAGGTTCTCCATGTGCCCCGTCAGTTCGAGGAAGCGCCGACCGACCTCGGCGAACTGCATGTGCTGCTCGCCCTCGAGCCGGCACAGGTCCTGCTGGAAGTACTGGCACGTGAAGGACCAGTAGGCGAAGTTGTTCCAGAAGATCTTGTTGGCCATCGCCGACGGGTGACCGTAGATCGGCGCCGCCGTGCGGAAGAGCTGGAACGAGCCGTTCAGGATCGAGCGATACTGCGCGTTGAGCATCATCGCCTTCTGCTTCAGATCGCCGCCCGCGAGGTCGGTGCGGATCATCTCGAGCGTGAAGCAGTTGGCGAAGCCGATGAAGTCGGTGCCGGGGCTGAACAACGGATCGACGAACGCCCCCGCTTCGCCGACCAGCGCCCAGCGATCCTCCGACCAGCAGCGGCCGACGGAGTAGCTGTAGTTGCGCAGGCAGAGGAAGTCCTTGATCTCGAACTTCTCGACGGCGGCCGCGAGCTGCGGCTCGTGCTGCCGCATGAACGCGAGCGTCGCGTCGAGCCCGGCGATGTGGTGGTAGTCGTGCGTGTCCTCGTGCAGCACGAGGCCGATGCTCGTGAGGCCGGTCGACAGCGGGATCACCCAGACCCAGTAGCCAGCCCCCATGAAGTGGTTCGTCGACAGCCAGCGCTGTTCGCTGCACGGGCGGCTGTGCCATTCCGTCTCGGTCTTCGGCACGAGGTCGTTGATGTCGAACTTGCCGGCAATGCGGAACCAGCCGGAGCTCGCGACGTGGTGCGAGCCGCGCGTGAGCTTCTGCTGCCGGCGCAGGATCGCCTGGCGGCCGGTCGCGTCGACGACCCAGCGCGCCGTGAGCGCGTGGGCGACACCATCCTTCTCGTAGGCGACGCGGTGCAGGGCTTCCGTCTTGCGGAGTTCGATGTCGGTGACCTTGCCACCTTCGATGAGGGTGCCGCCGTCGTCTTCGAAGAAGCCGCGCAGGTCCGACTCCATGCGACCGCGATCCATCTGGTAGGAACGCACGATCGGTTCTGCGCACGGGCCGATCTCGGTGCGTTCGTGCAACGGCAGGTCGCCACCGCCGGGGAAGAAGCGGATGCCCCACTTGAGCAGCTGGCGGCTGCGCATGTAGTCGTGCAGACCGATGCGATCGAGGTACTGGGAACCGAGCTCGACCGACGACTCGCCGACCTTGTGGCACGCGTCGGGCAGAGGCCGCGTCGTGCGTTCGATCATGGCGACCGAGAGCTGCGGCAGTTCGCGATGGAGCTGGCGGGCCAGCGTGAGGCCGGCGAGGCCAGCGCCGCAGATCACCACGTCCCAGGGCTGGCTGGCCGCGTCCGAGTCGTGCAGTCCGTTCTCTCTGTCGCGCATGTTGCCTTTCGGGTCCAACGGACGGAGCAGTCTGGCGAGGGTGCAGGTGGGAGTCCACCGCGAAGCAGTCCGCCTCCGAACAGGGAGGGCGAATTGACGGGAATTGGCAGGGAATGGGCGGGGAATGGGTGGTCACGGACCGTGGCAGAGGGCCAGGTCTGGCGCCATTGCCGCGCATCGACGTGGCCCTCCTCGTCCCGACATTCCTTGCCTCCCCTCGGCACCGTCCCTAGATTCGCGCCTCCCCCATGGCCGACACCCTCGAAGATCAGCTGAAACGCGTCATCGTCGACACACTCGCGCTCGAGGACGTCGCCCCGGAGACCATCGAGACCGACGCGCCGCTGTTCGGGGAAGGGCTCGGCCTCGACTCGATCGACGCGCTGGAGATCGCGCTCGCGGTGCATGCCAAGTTCGGCGTCAAGACCGTCGCCAACGACGAGAAGAACCGCGAGTACTACCACTCGATCCGGTCGCTCGCGCAGTTCATCCGCGAGAAGCAGGCCGAGAACCAGGCCGGTGCCGCGGCTGCCGCCGGCGCCTGAGCCGCAATGACGGCCGGCGGGTGTTCGATGAGCAGGCGGCATTCGCGTGGCTGACGAGCACACAGTCACGGGCGGCGAACGCCAGATCCTGGTCGCTGCCGAACTGCACCGGTCCGTCGCGCGCGTTCACGACGCCCTGCCGCCGTCACACGCCGGATCGCACGTCGTGTTCGCCTTCGACCGCGATCGCACGGCGTTCGTCGCGGCGCTGCTCGCGAGCTGGACGAAGGGCCACGCGGTTGCACTGCCGGCCAATCCGAGGCGCGCCGCCGTCGTCCCGGTGCTTGGGCAACCCGGCGTCACCGTGCTCGCCCACGACAGCGGCATCGGCATGGGCCTTGACGTGCCGAAGCTGCTCGCGTCGCCGCCGAGTGCCGAAGCTCAACTCCTGAAGAACGTGAGGAACATCGGGGCTCTGACGAGCTACGGCCTCGACGCGAATGGTGGCCTTGCCTCCCGTTCCTGGTCCACGGCGGCACTGCAGGCACTCGTGCTCGACACCGTGGCACGCCTGGAGCTGCCCGCGCGCGCCATCGTGTGGAACGCGTTCCGTCCCGGTTGCCCGCACGCGCTGGTGCCGGGCGTTCTCGCACCGCTGCACGCGGGCTACGCCATCGCCGGTGGCACCGCTGCCGATGCCACAACGCTCCCGCGCAAACTCGAGGCTCTTGCTGTGCACACGTTGGTCGGGCCAGCCTCGCTGCTGCGCGCACTCGCGCGATGGCCGCGCCACGAATTCGCGACCCTGCGCCAAGTCGTCGCCGCCGACGCGCCGCTCGACGGCAAGACGCGCGCTCGTCTGCACGCTGCGTCCTTGCGCGTGCTCGAACTACCGGCACTCACCGCGGCCATGGCACCCGACGCGCGCGCGATGGCGTTGCAGGACGCGGTGCTCGGGATCGACGGCGTCACCGATGCCGCAGTGGAACTCGTCGAGACCGCCGACGGACCGTCGTTCTTCTGCGCCGTGATAGCCCCGTGCACGACCGACGACCTGCGACGCCAACTGCCCGCGGCGCTGGCCACCGCGACGCTGCGCGTGGTGCCGACCCTGCCGCGCGATGCCGATGGCCAGCTCGCGCGCGACGTCCTGCTGCGCCTGTTCGGCCGCGATGCGAACGGTGCGCTGCCGAGCCGCCAGCTGCAGCTCGCCGCCGCATCGCGTGCCGACGACCGCATGCACTGGAGCACCCATGTGCCGGTCGACTTCTTCGCCTTCGACGGGCACTTCCCCGGTTATCCCGTGCTCAGCGGCGCCGTGCAGCTGCACGAACTCGTGCTGCCGTGCCTGCGTGCGGCGGACGAGCGCCTCGAGGTCGTCGCGTTCCAGGACCTCAAGTTCCTCGCCCGCATCGCGCCCGGCGACACGGTCGATGTAGCTCTGCGCATCGCCGAGAACGGTGAATTCGCCGACTTCGAGATCACGCGCGACGGCGCACGCTGCTCGGCCGGGCGCGCCGTACTGCGGCACCGCACGAGGGAGCAAGCACCATGACGGCACCCTTCCGCCTCTGTGCCCTGATCCCGACCTACGAGAACCCGCGCACCGTGCGCGACGTCGTGCTCGCCGTGCGCGCGCACGTGCCCGACGTGCTCATCGTCGATGACGGCAGCGGTCCCGAAGGACGCACCGCCTGTGCGGCGCTGGCCGCGGCAGGGCTCGCGACGGTGCACCGACTCGACCAGAACCGCGGCAAGGGTGCCGCCGTCAAGACCGGTTTCGACATCGCCGCCGCGCGCGGCTTCACGCACGCCCTCCAGGTAGACGCCGATGGCCAGCACGACCTCGCGTGCCTGCCGCAGTTCCTCCGCGCTGCCGCCGAACGACCCGACGCACTCGTGCTCGGCTACCCCGAGTACGACGCCTCGGCACCGCGCGTCCGACTCGTGGTGCGGCGCCTCACGACGTTCTGGGTCGACCTCGAAGTCGGCCGGCGCGGTGTCGTGCGCGACGCCTTGATCGGCTGCCGCGTCTATCCGCTCGCGGCTGCGCGCCGCAGTGGCACGCGCGGCAATCGCATGGACTTCGACGTCGAGATCGCGGTGCGCATGGCGCGCGCGCGCGTCCCCGTCGTCAACCTGCCAGTGCGCGTGCGGTATCTCAGCGCGAGCGAGGGTGGCATCTCGCACTTCCAGCCGTTCCGCGACAACCTGCGGCTCAGCCTCATGCACAGCCGCATCTGCATCGGCATCATGTTCGGCTGGCTCGGCCGGCTCGTGCCCGGCGTGCGCCGATGACGACGACGACCGACCCGACCTCTTGGCTCAACCGGCGCGAGCGCGGCACCGTGTTCGGCATCCGGGCCGCCTTCCGCTTCGCGACGCTGCTCGGGCGCACGACCACGAAGCCCATCGTGTCCCTGATCGCGCTGTGGTACCGTCTGTTCGATCGCCGAGCCGTGCGGGCTTCGCGCGAGTGGCTCACGCGCGTGCACGGCCACCCGCCCGGGTTCTGGGCCATCTACCGCCATCTGCGCACATTCGCGCAGGTCACGCTCGACCGCGTGTTCCTGCTCATGCGCCGCACGCAGAGCCTCACCTTCACGCGCACGGGTCACGAACTGCTCGTGCAGCAGGCCGCAACCGGGCGCGGTGCGGTGCTGCTCGGCGCGCACCTCGGCAGCTACGAAGCAATGCGCGCCGGCAGCGACAAGGACGCGTTGCACATCCGGATCCTCGGCTACTTCGAGAACGCGAAGATGATCAACTCGCTGCTCACGGAGCTGAACCCGCAGCAGGCAGCACAGGTCATGCACCTCGGCGAGGACCACATCGGCGTCATGGCGCGCGTGCAGGAGTGCATCGATCAGGGTCAGTTCATCGCCACGCTCGCCGACCGCACCGGGCTCAACGAACGCATCGTCGAAGCGACGTTCTTCGGCGAGCCCGCCGTGTTCCCTGGCGGCGCGTTCCTGCTCGCGGCGATCCTGCGCTGTCCGGTCTACCTCGTGTTCGGCCTCTACCGGGCACCCAACCACTACGACCTGCACTGCGAACGCTTCGCCGACCGCATCGACCTGCCGCGGCGTGACCGCAACGGTGCCTTGCGTGCGTGGGTGCAGCGCTACGCCGAACGCGTCGAGCATCACGCTCGCCAAGCACCCGACAACTGGTTCAACTTCTTCGACTTCTGGGCCCGACTTCCGGCGAACGCCGAGCCGGGCCCGGCACCAGTAGAGGACGCGCGACCGTGACGAAGCAGCAGCGACCCGACCATGCCGTGACGATCGAGCAGAAGATCGGGCTCCATCACTGCGACCCGCTCGGGGTCGCGTGGCACGGCCGCTACTTCGAATGGTTCGAGGCGGCGCGCACGGAGCTGTTCGCGAGCATCGACCTCGACGTGCCGCAGATCAAGGCACTGGGGTTTCGGATGTACATCGTCGACGCGCACTGCCGCTACATGGCGCCGCTCGGGTACGGGGACACGGCGCGCATCACGGCGTGGTTCGTCGCGACCGAGCCGCTGATCCGCGTCGCCTACGAAGTGCGCAATCCGACGACGGAGCGCTGGTGCGCACGCGCCACGACCGTGCTCGCGACAACCGCGGGCGACGGTGCGCTGCTACCGACGACGCCGCCAGAGCTGGTCTCTCGGCTGCCGAAGCGGTGACGCTTCCTGGGCGGGAACCGGAGTCTCCGCCTCCCGCAGGCGCTCTTCCAGATCGGCGACATGGCGAGGGATGTCGAGCAGCGTCGTGAGGGCGAACGGATGGCTCGCACGCACGCCGTTCCACAACCCAATGACCTCCCGGTACTGCCCTTGCTCGATCATGTGCTCGCGACTGACGAGCGAGCGGGTCTCGATGTAGGCGCTGCGCGCGAGCGTCTCGATGCAGAGGAACACTCCCATCGCGGCAACGACGGCGGCCGTGACAGTGAGCCGGATCGCGCGGCGCTTGCGTTCGCGTCGGCGCAAGTAGATCTCCTTGTCGATCATCTCGACCGACACCGTCGCCTCACGATTGCCGGGTTCGATGTCGAGGATCTCCTCGTAGAGCGAACGTGCCGCGACGTAGTTCTGCGTGCCGATCAGCGACTTGCCACGCCGCGCCAGATGCTTCACGGCTTCGGGGGATTCGCCGCAGTCGACCAACGAACGCGCAAACTCGACGTGCAGGTCGACGGCCTCCGGTTCGATGCGCAGCAGCCGCTCGAGCACTTCCTTGGCCCGGTTGTGCAGTCCAGGTCCACGGTACAGCTCGACGAGTCGCATGCCTTCGCGCAGCGCATCCTGGCGACGACCCTGGGTCAGCGCCAACGACAGCGTGCGCTCCCACAGGCTCGGGTCGGCCGGCGTGAGTCGCTTGCCGACTTCGAGGTCGCTCAGTGCTTTGTCCGTATGGCCCGCCTCGAGGTGCAAGTGCGCCAGCAGCTTGTGCGCCGCCGCCGCCGCCGCCGCGTCGCCGAGAGCCTCGGTGAGGCGGGCCTCGGCAGCCAGCAGGTCGAGATGGTGTGGTTCGTTGTCGAGCGCCCGCCGCACGAGCTGTCGCGCCCGCGCCGGATCGGCGGCCTCGATGCCGCGCGCGAACGCGAGCAGGTCGGCAGCACTGGTCGGCCTCGCTACCCGATCGCGCACGAAGTCCGCGATGAGCTTGTAGGCGAGGAACCGGCGGTTGGGGAACAGCCAGGCGACTTCCTTCACGCTGCGCGAACCGTCGAGCGCCTGGAGGATGCCCGCGGCCAGCTCGGGATCCTCGACGTCCTCGCGCGGATGCGCCCCTTCGCGCACCTGGAAGTGCATCGCATCGGACGGCACGAACCTGCGGATCTCGACCCAATGATCGACGCGGCGCGTCGCCTCGAGGATGAGCGTGGCGACGGGCAAGGCAAGCTGCAGACTCGCTTCGTCGGGATCGAACCCATGCCCGGGTTCCTCGCCCTCGACGAACCGGAACTCGCCGTGCGCCGCAGCGATGAGGTCGGCGACGTCCTCGGCCAGGCAGTCCTCGGCGACAGACCGCAGGGTCTCCGCCGTGAGCGCCCGCGCCCCGACGAGGAACTCCGCCACGCAGCGGCGGGTGCCCTTCTGCTTCCTTCGCGCGGCTTCGAGGCGCTTGCCCGACACATGGCCCCCGGCCACCAGCATCTCGACGAGCGGCCATCGCGAGTCGCTGGCGAGCAGTGCGATGTTGCCGTCGCGGAAGAAGATCTTCGCGCTGTCCTCCTCCGACTCGAGGGACAGCGTGCCGGTCCGGGCATGGACCTGGATGTTCTGGAGCAGGTCGGCGAGATCGATGGTGGCAAGGTCTCCGGAAACGGTCATGCAGCTCCTCCTGTCGCGCAAGTCGACTGTCGGTGATCGACGCACGGTCGCGAGGACCGCAGCGGTCGCGCGCCGGATCGTCCCAGGCAGCGCGGATCCGTCCCATGCCACGGCCTCGGACTCACGGCGAGACGGGCACGTCGCCCGAAGCGACGGGTCAGGGTGATGGAAGGCCCAACTGGCGCAGTTGGCGTACGAGGTCGACCCGGAAGGATTCCAGTTCGGCGGCATCGACACCACCGGGCAGGCGCGCATCGGTCGAGATGCGCAACCCTTCGAGCAGCCAGGCGAGTGTCGCCGCGGAGACCCCGCCGTCCTTCCGTTCCGCGTCGGCGAGGATCTGCCGCAGATCGAAGCCCGACTGAAGGATGGCGCGCAGGTCGATCAGATCCCGGATTTCGGCTCGCCCGAGCAGCGCACAGACTTTGTTCGCCGCGATCTCGCGCAGTGAATGCAAACGGATGCCATGCTCCGCATCGACGATCTGATCGACGTCCGGTGCGCGGTCGATTACGAGGTCGACGAGTACCGATTCCTCGCCTCGGCGCACGAGCACACGCCGGAACTCGGGGAACGTGCGGAGCGCTTCGACCGTGCCCCCGAGTGCGGCAGCCGCCGCCAAAAGAGCGTGATAGCCCTCGTCGAGTCCGACGGGCGGCTTGGCAAACAAGTCGATGTCGTCGCTGGTGCGATGACGCAGATGGAACCCGACGAGCGCACTACCACCCGTCAACACGAAGCGACGTTCCCGCGCGAAGAAGGCGCGCAGCAGATCGGCCTGCAGAGTGCTAAGTCCGCGGGATGAGTCCATCGGCTCGCCATCCTTCGATCAGCCAACGCCAGAACTCGCGGCTCCGACCGAGATGTCGGTCGATCCGCGGCATGAATGCGAGCACGTCCGGCAGTTTCAGCAGCTTCCACACGTCCTGGTAGCGAGCCTCTCGCATGACGCGACCCATCCAGAGGGCGCGCTCGTCCGGATCGGGCGAGAGCAGCTTGCGGGCTAGTTCTGCGTACGTGATGTCCTCGTCCCAGATGAAGTACGGCTGGGCAGTCGGATCATCCAGGTCGGTCGACAAGCATCTGGCCACCCCGGGGAGCATGGCAGCGCTCGGCGTTGGCGGCAATCCTCCTGCGTGTTCGGCTGTGCCGCCGCAGACGTCAGCGCGGCGGCAGGCGGTCGAACAGCGCAACCAGGGCGAAGGTCGCGAGCGGGCCGAAGAACAGCGACAGCAGGAACCAGTTGAGGCCGGAGCGGCCCTTGCCTTGGGCGATGCCGGCGTTGATCAAGCTGAGCGTGCCCCAACCGGCGTAGAACTCGTTGGGGATCGCAATGGTGGCGAGCATGAGTGGAAGGTGTTGCGTTGGCGCCGCGAGAGGACTCGGAATGAGGCGCGTCGCGTCGCGCCACCGATGGCCCCGCTAGCGAACGACGCCGCCGGCGATCGCGCTGGCCTGCAGCGGGAACGCCGGCCCGGCGAACGCCTGGAACCAGACCGTGCGATCGACGAAGGCAGGGCCGGGCGGCACGACCCAGGCAGCGGTTGCATAGCCGGTGCCGTCGGCGACGAAGACGCCGCCGCTGAACGCAGTGGCCGGCGGCAAGAGCAGCGACTGCTCGAGCGTCGCGTACGACGAGCTCGCGAGCGAGTAGTCGACGAACAGGCCGATGGCCGAGTTCGGCTGCGCGTTCATGTGGAGCGTGAACAGCAGGCCGTTCCGCAGCGGCTGCGGCCGGTCGATGCCCAGCACGAACCCGGCGGCAAGGCTGCTGCAGTTCGGCGTCAGCGTGCAGCGATCATGACGTCCGTTCGTCGCCGCGATCGGGCATCCCGCGGGATCGCAGTCGATCGTCGAGTCGCTGATCCACACGGAGCTCGCAGCATCGGCGCGCACGGCCGGCATGGCGGGGGAGCCGTGCCCGGCTTGCACCGTGAGATGGCTGCCCCGGAACGTCGAGCCGATGAGGTCGATCGCCACGCCCGGTGTGAGGAAGGGGACCATGTCGGCACCCACGATCGTGCTGTCGATCACCGTGACCTCGGCGTTCGTAGCTTGCAGTGCCGGCACCGGGTTCCAGGCGGGAATCGAAGGCGCGTAGGACTTGAGCAGGCAATCCTGCACGTGCACTGCCGCGTTGATCACCGCCAATTGCCCGCTCTGCGCATCGATGGTGCAGCCGTCGAATGTCGCGCGCCCGCTGGTCACCACGGTCAGGCCGAGCTGCATGCCCACGAGGTGCACGGTCTGGCCAGGAGGCGGCTGGATGACACTGCCGCCGAAGCCGAACGCCGTGGCGAACGAAGCGCCGGGGACGGTCGCACGAATCGTCAGGCCGATCGTCGTGGAGAACATGCCGTAGGTGCCGGGCTGCACGAGGATGATGTCGCCAGGACTCGCGACCGCGATCGCGCTCGTGATCTGTGGATACCCTCCAGGTCCCACCAGATGTGTGGTCTGCGACATCGCCACGCCGCCGAGCGAGACGACCAGTGCGCACGGAAGCATGGAACGCATTCGCTCGCATGCTACCCGTGGTGACTTCAGGGGTCGAACCGCGAACGCAGATGCGGTGGCAGCACCGGGCACGACCCGGCGGGCTTGCGGAAGATCCGCTTGCGCAGACTCGCGATCGCCCCGTACGCGCCGTCACGAAGCCAACGCGGCAGCAGCAGCAGCAGATGGCCGAGCACGCGCCAGGCGCCGCCGAGTGCTTGCAAGATGTGCCCGACTGCATCCGAACGCAGCAGCAGGCGACCGTCGGGCGCGCGCACGACGAGGCTGTCGGGAAGACCCTTCCGCGTGCTCGCCTCGACGCGCGCTGCGAACGTCGGCCCCTGCAGCGGCGCGTAGCGGAACGTCACGCCGGTCGGATCTTCGGCGAGCGTCATGCGCACGGCGCGATGGCAGAGCCCGCACTCGCCGTCGTAGTAGAGTTCGAGCGGGGCTTGTCCGCCGATGCGGCGCGGCCGCACCCACGCCGGGTCGAAGGTGAACAGGTGCAGCATCACCATGCCGAGCGAGAGGTCGACGAAATCGACGAGCAGTAGAAGCCCGACGTGCATCAACAACATCGCGGCCCACGCGAACGGCCGGAGACGACTGACCAGTGCCAGCACGACGAAGCCCAGTTCGAACGCGAGCGTGCCCCACGTGAGGAACTGCAGCACGACGTCGGGCAGTTCGAGCAGCAACAGGCGAAGGCCACCGGGGCGAGCGAGCGGGTTCTCGAGTACGCGCTGCACGGCCGTGCCGTCGAGCCACGACGGACTGACGAGTTTCGTGTAGCCACTGAACGAGTAGCCGACGCTCATGAGGATCCACACCACGCGGTGCAGCGAACGCGGCAGGAACCAACCGCCGGCCGGATCGATGCGCCCGCGTGCGGCGAGCGAACCGTAGGGTGCGCTCGGCAAGCCGACGTGCACGAGCAGCAGGAGACCGACGTAGGGCAGGCTCGGGTTGCTGATCAGCGGGTTGCGGCCGAACAGCGACGCCCAGACGAGCCACAACAGCAGTGCGGCGATGCGATCGCGATGCCCGATCGCGAACGCGATCGACAGCAGTGCGGCGAGCGCCAGCGTGACCGTGACGAAGGTCGGCGTGTCGGCGAGCAGGAACACGTTCGGGAACAGGCGCAAGAACGGACTGACGCTGCCCTCCGGCAACACACCCGCGTTCGAGAACACTTCGGTGCCGAAGGGCACGAGCATCACGAAGTGCACGCACAGCCAGGCGCCGAACACTGCGCGGTAGAGGCTGTACTGGCCGCCCGTCCACGCGGTGCGATCGTTCATCGCGCGAGCGGCACCGCGATCCGCACCGGCATCTCCCCGAGCGAGGTTCCGGGCAGCGGCTCGTAGCGCAGCGCCACGTCGTGCGCGCCCGCGGCATCGATGCCGAGTTCGGTCAGCAGCGGTGCCTTGCCACACAGCCCGTAGTCCAGCACTTCCGCCAGCATCCGGCGCCCGCTCGCGTCCATCGCGAGCACCGGTCCGTAGGCGAGGGCGGCGCCGTAGACGTTACGCCGGTTGTAGGGACCCTGGATCCGCGCGGCGACCGTGGACGTGAGATCGAGCTCGTTCGCCTTGCCGGCCGCGTCCTTCCACTCGATGAAGAACCGCGTCGAGAAGGTCTCGAGTCCGTTCACCGCGCAGAACACCTTAGGTGCCGGCGACGCGACGGTCGCAGCCCCGATCCCCTTCACCGCGCGCACCCCGCACAGGTCGCCGACCATCTGGAGCGAACCGACGACGAGCAGCAGGGCCGCGTACTTGTTCACGTGACCTCCTTCCAGCGCAGCATCTCCCCGAGCCGCTGTTCCTGCGCCTCGCCGAAGCCGCAGCTCGCATGCCACGCGCGCGGATTGCGGAAGGTGCCGAACAGCATGTCCCACACCGGCAGGTCGGAGTAGTTGAACGCGTGCACACCGCGCTGATGGTGCACGCAGTGGCTCTCGGGCCGCTGGATGACGAAGCCGAGCCAGTACGGCGTCTTCACGTTCCAGTGGTAGAAGAGTTCGGCGACGCCGGTGACGAGCACGGCGTACGCGGCGGCCTCTGGCCCGACGCCGACGACGAAGTAGAGGATCGCGGTGGAGAGCAGGCTGTTGATGAAGATCTCGAGCGGGTGCTTGTAGAAGCTGGTGATCACTTCGATGCGCGTCGGACTGTGGTGCACCTGATGCACGCACCGCCACAGCAGCGGCACTTCATGGCGCCAGCGATGCCACCAGTAGTAGACGAAGGTGATCGCGACGTAGCCGATGGCGACTTGCGGCACGAGGCCCAGGCCTTCGATCGACCACAGGCGATAGTCGCTCATCCACCGTTCCCACGAGAACCCGGCGGTGAGCGCGACCGCGACCTGCACGGCGTTGAGCAGTAGCGCCCGCCGCCACCAGGTCGCGACCGCGGGCCAGCGG
>JAYUCN010000200.1:0-5694 GCA_043740335.1 Planctomycetota bacterium | reverse complement strand
TTGATCATGTCGCCGTTCTTGCTCTCGCTGCTCCTGGCTCCCGTCTTGCGTCCGAGCAGCTTCTCGAGCTCCATCTCGGTGATGCGCAGGTTCGAGGCGGCTGTGTTGCGCTTGGTCGTGAGTTCCTTCTCGAGGATCTCCTTCTCCTTCCGGGCCTGCGTCAGGGCCGCTTCGGCTTTTGCCACCGAGATCCCCTGGGTGGCGCCCTTCTCGACGAGTTCGCTGACGTCCAGTTCGACGAGTTTGTCGCCCTGATTGACGTGCGAGCCCTCGGCGATGATGTAGATGATCGTCGACTGCCCCTCGACTTCCGAGCGCACGATGGTTTCGCGCAGCGCCTGCAGTTCGGCGTTCTCACGCACGGTGATCGGCAGGTCGTCGCGCTTGACGCGGAACAGGTTGGGGTCCTGCGCAACCCCCGGGTTCGACTGGCTGTCGCAGGCCGCCAGCGCGGCAGCAACGCCCAGGAGAAGTATGGTCAGTCGTGGTGCAGTCATGGCAATCACTCGGCGGTCTTTTGCGGCGGCATCGGCAGCGCCGGATCGAAACGCAGTCCTTGGGGCTCGAGGGCAATCGCCTCGAGGTTGTTCATCAGTTCCAGGCGGGCGATCGCGTAGTCCACGATCGAGGCCGTGCGATCCAGCTGCGCTTGCAGCAAAGCGTCCTGTGCGTCGAGTTTCTCGAGTGCCTGCACGCGGCCGGCCGCGTAGAGGTCGGTCGTCGCTTCGACGCGTTGGGCGGCGAGTTCGACCGCGACGGACTGGATGCGGTAGCTGTCGATCGCGCTCTGGATGTCGCGCAGCGAACTGCGCACGTCGGCGGCGATCTGGTCTTCGCTCTGTTCGCGTGCGCGCACGGCGACGTCGAAACTGATGAGAGAGCTGCGGTAGGCGTTGCGCTCGGTCAGCTTGTCGAGCGCCAGGTCGAGTTCGAAGCCCGCGGACCAGTTCACGCGCGACCAGTCGAGGTTGAGGCCTCGCCCAGATTGGGCCGGCACGTTGAGGGCCGCCGTGAAGTCGAGCGACATGCGCAGCGCATCCTCTGAAACGAGGATGCGCCGGCCGGCGTCCTCCACCTCGTCGACCGTGGTCTGGTGGTCGAAGCGCCGCTGCAGGGCCGCGGCCACGGCGGCGTGTTCGTCGATTTCGACGAGGGCGACGCCCTGGGCCGTGAGGCGGTCGAGTTCCGCCGGCTCGAGGTCGACCTGGCCGGCCACGGGCAGGCCGAGGGTCAGCTTGAAGCGATCGAGCGCGCTCTGCAGGCGGTTCTTCGCCACCACGCGCTGGGCGTCGGCGGAGTATTCGCTCTGCTTGGCGCGACCGAGGTCGGTCACGGTCTTGCGGCCGGCGTTGTACAGTTCTTCGATCTGCTCGCGCGACTGCACGAGGCTCTTGTAGTTCGCCTCGACATTGCCGAGGTCGGCGATCTGGCCGACGATGGTCCAGTAGTCGCTCACCACCCGCACCGCGAACTGGGCACGGAAGCGTTCGAACGTACGCACCGCGTAGACCACGTCGCGCTCTGCCTGGGTCAGCGGCTCGCGCACGATGCGCTGGCCGGCACCGCGCAGCAGCGGTTGGGTCAGGGTCAGGTTGAGGATCGAACTGCCGTCGAAATTGCCGCCGTGGATGACCGAGCGCAGGAACGTGTTGACGAACTTGGCGACGATGCGGGTGCCGGCAACGCTCGTGACGGACGCCGACAGATCGTCGCCGAGCTTCACGTCGGCGGGGTCTACGGCTGCGGGATCTCTCTCGCCGCTCACTTCGCCGTTGGCGCCGCCGCCGAACAGCAGCTCGAAGTCGTGCTGGTCGCGCGTCAGGTTGAGCGCCGCCAGGTAGAGCTGTTCCTTCTGCCGCTGGAAGTCCCGGCTGTTCTCGGCGGCCACGTCGAGCGCCTCGAGCAAGCTCAGTCGGACGCCCGCCTTCGAGGTCAGCAACCGCTGCCGCAACGTGTCGATCGGTCGCTCGAGCGGGAACGTCTTCTTCTCGCCCGTCACGTGGTCGCTGGCCCGCTCGAGAATGCCGTAGACCTGCGCGTCGGCAGCTTCCTTGTTGACGCTCGGCGACCAGCAGCCGGCCAAGCCTGCCACGAGGAGCGAGAGGACGGGAGCAAGGCGGCGGACAGGCACGTGGTTCGTGATCGGGGCGGGAAGTCGAAGGCTCCAGCGGGCGCGGGGCGGCGCCTGCAGGGCATCCCTAGTAGAGGGTGCAGACTGTTTTTTCTCCCCCAGCGACAGACTGTTACTACGATAGGACGGGTGGCGGTTTCTGTTTCCTGGGTCCGCGTTCCAGCGGGGGCATGGTCTCCATCTTGATCACCGCGGGGCCAACTCGCGAGTACCTCGATGACGTGCGGTACTTGAGCAATGGCAGCTCGGGTCGCATGGGTTGTGCCCTCGCCGAAGCGGCGGCCGCGGCTGGTCACGAGGTGACTCTGGTACTTGGGCCGGTCGAGCTCGCGCCACCGTCGCGCGTCATCGTTCGTCCGGTGGTGTCGGCGGTCGAGATGCAGACTGCGGCCGCGGCCGCGTTCGCGTCGAGCGACATCCTGATTGCGGCGGCTGCGGTCGCCGACTGGCGGCCCGCTGCCCGTGCCGCCGGCAAGCCGGCGCGTGGCAACGGACCGCTGACGCTGCAACTGGTACCGAATCCTGACATCGTCGCCGGGCTCGCCGCCACCAAGGGGCCGCGCGTCGTCGTCGGCTTCGCCCTCGAGTCGAATTCGGCAGGGCTCGCAGCGGCGATCCGGCGCGGTCGCGAGAAGCTGCGCAGCAAGCAACTCGACTGCGTCGTCGTGAACCTGCACGACACCATCGGCAGCGACACCGCGGCGCTCGTGCTGTGTTTCGCGGACGGCCGCGACGACGTGCTGCCGAGGCAGGACAAGAAGGTGGCGGCGGCGCGCATCATCGCGGCAGCCGTACAACTGAGGCGCGCGAGGGAGCCATCGTGAACAAGACCGAAGCCAAGGCGGCCGAGTCGACGCCGAAGCCGCGCGGCACGCGGTTCGTCCCCCTCGAGGATGCGCCGCGACGCGGCTTGTCGCCGCGCGCGCGCGAAGTCCTGGCCCTCGCGCTGTGCGGCGTAGCACTCTATGGCATGTTGTGCCTGGCCACGTTCCGGCTGCGGGACCTGGACGGTGCCATCCCGAGTGGCGGCATGCAGAACCTCGGCGGTGCGGTCGGCTACTACCTGGCCTGGGGCTTTGCGCGAGCGCTCGGTCTCGCCGGCTGGATCCCGTTCCTGCTGATCCTGGTCGGCGCGCTCCTGCTGTTCCTCGGCCGCGGCATCGAACGCCTCACCGTCAAGGTGCTCGGCACGATCGTCTTCGCGGCGATGATCGCGATCCTGTTCGCGGGCGGCGATGGGCTGGCCGGCGTGCGCGAGGCGACGCCCCATGGCGCCGGTGGTGTGTTCGGCGCGTTCGTGTCGCCGCGGCTGCAGGCGGCCTTCGGCGGCACGGGCCGCTTGCTGCTGGTCGGCTTCGGCGCGCTGGTCTCGTTCCTGATGGCCACCGAGTGGATGTTCTCGCAGCTGCTCGTGAGCACGGTCCGCGCCGCGGACTCGATCTGGCGACGCGTCGCACGGCGGCCGGCGCCGGCGGCCGTTGGTCCCGACGTTGCCGAGCTGATGGAACGCGCCGTCAGCGAACCGGCGTCGCCGGCCGTGCCCGAGGTCGAGATCAAGCAGCGGCGCAGCTCGCGGCGGCGGGACGAATCCGATGGGGAAACAACTGCTGATGGCGCCGAGGTGCCTTCTGTCGAAGGCTTGCCCGTCAGCGCGGTTTCGCCGCCTGAGCCAGGGCCAGCTGCGCAGGCAGCGACCACGCCACTGGAACGGGCGGAACCACGCGCTGCCGCGGTGCCCGCAGCCCTGCCCGTCGTCATCCAGAGGCCGAGGCCGCCGCGGCCGAAACCCAGGAAGAAGCCGGCGGGGCAGAGCACGCTGCCATTCGACGACTATCCGTTCCCGCCGATCGAACTGTTCCAGGAGGCGGTGACCAGCGATCTCTCTGCGACCTCCGAGTTCCTGTCGCGCAGCGGTCAGGCCATCCTCGGCAAGCTCGCAAACTTCGGCATCCAGGCGGAGATCGTCGCGGCGTCCGTGGGTCCGGCCGTGACGCAGTACGAACTGCGACTGGCCGACAGCATCCGCGTCAACAAGATCGTCGGCTTCGAGTCGGACCTCGCCGCGGCGCTGAAGGCCGTCTCGGTGCGCGTGGTGGCGCCCATTCCCGGCAAGGACACGATCGGCATCGAGGTGCCGAACGCGGAGCGGCAGAAGGTCTTCATGCGCGATCTGCTCGAGCAGTTCGGGCGGTCCGAGTCCCATGCCATCCCGCTCTACCTCGGCAAGGACGTCGCCGGCAACGCGATCGTCGAGGACCTCGCGCGCATGCCGCACCTGCTGATCTCCGGGACCACGGGCTCGGGCAAGTCGGTCTGCATCAACACGATCCTGTTGTCGATCCTGATGACGCGCACGCCGAGCCAGGTGAAGCTGATCCTGCTCGACCCGAAGATGGTGGAGCTGCAGGCGTACAAGCGGGTGCCGCACCTCTGCTGCGACGTCGTCACCAACATGAAGAAGGCGCCGGGGGTCCTGCAGTGGGCCGTCGACGAGATGGAGAACCGCTACGCGCTGCTGTCGGCGGCGGGCCAGAACCACATCCGCAACTACAACCGGCTCGGCCAGCAGGAACTCGCGAAGCGGCTGCAGCGCGAGCCCGACCCCGAGCGCGTGCACCTGCCCTACATCGTCATCGTCATCGACGAGTTCGCCGATCTCATGAACGTCGCGCAGAACGAAGTCGAGGACCTCATCCAGCGCCTCGCGCAGAAGTCGCGCGCGGTCGGCATGCACGTGATCCTCGCGACGCAGCGGCCGAGCAGCGAGGTCATCACGGGCATCATCAAGGCCAACTTGCCGTGCCAGATCGCCTTCAAGGTCAACCGCCGCATCGATTCGCGCGTCATCCTCGATGCGAACGGCGCCGAGAAGCTGCTGGGTTTCGGCGACATGCTCTACATGCCGCCGGGCGGCGGGTCCTTGCTGCGTGCGCAGGGCACGTTTGTCGCGGACGACGAGATGCACGCGGTGGTGCGCTTCCTCGAGGAGCACGGTCAGGAACCGGACTTCAACCCTGCCCTCGTGCAGACGCAGACGAGTTCGCGGCCGTCGATCGCGGACAGCGACGAACGCTACCGCGAGGCGGTCGAGATCGTGCTCGGCCAGCAACGTGGCTCGGCGACGCTGCTGCAGCGTGCGTTGGCGGTCGGCTACACGCGGGCCACGCGCTTGCTCGAACTCATGGAAGAGGACGGGCTGGTCGGGCCGTTCGTCGGTTCGAAGTCGCGCGAAGTCTTGATGACGCTCGACGAATGGAAGGCGCGCGAGGAGCAGATGGCCGAGGCCATGGCGCAGGTGCGTGAGGGGCAAGCAAGTGCCGAGGGCGAAGGTGAGGATGGCGCGGCAACCGCCGCGGAGACCGGCGAAGCCGCTGGCGCGGAGACGCCATCGCTCGTGGTAGATGCTGAGAAGGCGGCGGACCGCGGCGAAGCGGACTCGGCGGATGAGGCCGCTGCCGATGCTCGCTAGTCATGGCCGCGGGCCATGGTTCATCGGGAGGGCCCGCAGTTTCCTGCCGGGTCGAACAACACCACTGCTTGTGAGGCGACCATCGTGCAAGTAG
>JAYUCN010000199.1:0-14073 GCA_043740335.1 Planctomycetota bacterium | reverse complement strand
TCCTCGATCTCGGCGCGCGCGTCGAAGTGGCGATCCGCGACGCGACGGGGGCCTTGTTCGAGCGCGACCCCGAGCGCGCCCGCAAGGTCGTCGTCGGCGAACGCGACATCGATCGCCTCGAAGTGCGCCTCGAAGAAGAGTGCCTGAAGATCCTGGCCCTGCACCAACCGGTCGCCGGCGACCTGCGGTTCGTCATCACGGCACTGAAGGTCGACAGCGACATGGAGCGCATGGGCGACGCGGCCGAGAGCATCGCGGCGCGCGCGCTGCAGCTCACAGCACTGCCCGCCGTGGCGATCCCGGTCCAGTTCCCGCACATGGTGCAGGCGGCGAAGGGCATGACGCGCAAGGCACTCGAATGCCTCGTGCACGCGGATGTGGCCCAGGCGCGCCAGGTGCTCGACGACGACGCAATCGTCGACGCCGAACAGCGCGGCATCTTCGAGGTGCTGCAGGCGCAGATGCGCGCGGCTCCCGACTGCATCGAACAGTGCGTGCTGATGCTGTCGGCATCCCGCCAGGTCGAGCGCATCGCCGACCTGGCGACCAACATCGCCGAGGGCGTGATCTTCCTGCACGAAGGCGAGATCGTGCGGCACAAGAAGTCGCACCAGCGGCCCGTCTGAGGGTCACGACCGTCAAAGCGCCGACCACTCCATCGACAACGTCTCCTCCGCTTCGCCGTCGCCGTCGGCATCCACGGCGATCTCGACGTTGAAGAAGTCGATCGCCGTGATCGTGAGCATGCTGCCACCGGCGCCGAGGACCTCGAGCATCCCGCTCGACGGATCGGGCAGGAACTGGATGCCCGTGAACGGCACCTTCGTCAGGAACAGCACGCGGCCGCCGATCGCCTCGTCCTCGACGGCCCCCTGCGCAAACTGCGCAAACGTGAAGTCGAGCACGTACTCGTGGTAGGCGAGTTTCGTGCCGGCCTCCAGCACCGTGCCGGCGACGGTGAATCCTGCTTCCACTTCCATCTCCAGCGTCATGACCGTCGCCCGCTTCTCGCGGCGGCAGCGCACGGCGCCATCGAGCGTCTCCGTGACTTCGCCGACCGTGATGGCGAGGTTCAGGAAGTCGAGGCGCGTCTGCACGATCCAGGAGAGCCCGTCGACGAGGTCGCCCTCGACGACGAGGTCATCGAACACCAGCGTGCCGTTCAGCACGAGGCCGTCTTCGGCGAAGGCTACGAACGTGATCGTGAGCGCATCGCCCGTCGTCACGCGTTCGTCGTCGTCGCGATCGTCGAAAAACCGGAACGCCTCCCCACCCTCGGCTCCGGGGATCGACGCAGACACCCGCGCCGCCAGGGTCGAGCCCGCCCCCACGAGTTCGCCCAGGCTGCGCAGTGCCTGCGCTTGCAGGCTGAGCGGAGCGGTCGGTTCGGGTGGCACGGCGGTGAGCACACCAACGCCGATGCCGGCGACATCGGCGAGACCGAGCGAAGCACTCAGGGCCACACGCGCGACCTCGACCGCGTTGGCGGACGTGATCTGCACGGTCGGCATCAGCGGGGCGATCGTTTGCCTGCCGCCGCCGCCACAGGCCGCGACGACGAACGGGAGGATGAGAGACACGGCTCGCATGGGGGACACGGGCATGGCCGCGAGTCTCGCATGCGGGAGTCTGTCCCGATGCGCCGCTCCAACACTTGACCGTGCCTTCACGGTGGCCTCTTGCAGCGGGCACGACCACGTTCGCACGTCGACGTGCTTCGTGTTCTCCGAAGCGTCACCGGCTCTTCACCACGCCTGCACAGAGCTACCTACCCTGCGAACGCGTCACGGGACACCCACCTCGGGCTCGTCCTCTTCCTTCCCCCACCTGAACGCAACATGGAACGCCACCAACTCCTGCAGGGACTCGCGATCGGCCTCGGCCTCTGTGCCACCGCCTCGGCCCAGATCGTGATCAGCTCCAACATCACCACGTCCACGACCTGGACGGCCAACAACGTCTACCAGCTCCAGGGCGACATCTACGTCGAGCCCGGCGCGACGCTGACGATCCAGGCCGGCACGGTCATCGCCAGCACCAACAACAGCACGATCGCCGTCTGCCGCGGCGCGCAGATCATCGCCAACGGCACGGCGACGAGCCCGATCATCTTCACCTCCGACGACGACCGCCTGACCTGGACCGGCGGCAATCCGGAAACGGGAACCTACCGCCAGAACGCGAACAACGAGTGGGGCAACCTCACGATCATGGGCTCGGCCTACATCTCCGAGAACCAGATCGGCACCAACACGCCGGCTCCGAACGCGTCCAACTACGCCGACATGGAAGGCCTGAGCCCGGCCAACACGTCGCTCAACGACTACGGCGGCGGCAACGACAACGACGACAGCGGCAGCATCAGCTACCTGTCGCTGCGCTACGGCGGCCGCACGGCGGCGGTCGGCATCGAGCTCAATGGCCTGTCGCTCGGCGGCCTCGGCCGCAACACCGAAGTCCACCACATCGAGATCCTGAACAACCTCGACGACGGCATCGAAGTCTGGGGCGGCACGGTCAACTTCAAGTACGTGAGCATCTGGAACGTCGGCGACGACGGCTTCGACATCGACCAGGGCTGGCGCGGCAAGGCGCAGTACGGCCTCATCGTGCAGGGCCACAGCGGTGCGGGCGCGCAAGGCAGCGGTTACGGCGACAACTGCATGGAGATCGACGGCGCCGAGCTCTGCCACTACCAGCCCGTCACGACCGCGACGATCTACAACTTCACGGTCATCGGCATGCCGCACCAGACGCAGGGCTCGACCGCCGGGGACCACCTGACGGCCTGGCGCGACAACGCCAACGTGCAGTTCCGCAACTGCATCTTCATGGACGCCGGTGACAACGTCATCAACAACGACGTCTCGGACTTCGAGAACGGCAACACCGGCTATGGCTGCAACAGCACGCTGACCTGGGCGGCTCGCTGGACGACGGCCTACACGGCGACCTCGACGATCAACCCGTTCAGCAACCCGGCCGCTGCCTACACGGCCCAGTCGAGCGGCAACCTCATCGAGTTCCGCGACAACGTGTTCTTCAACAACCTGCGGCCGAACGCCTACGTCGAGGCCAATGCGCGGCTGGTGTTCGCGGGCGGCGGCGGCACCAACAACGCCAACAACGCCATCGTCGCGAGTTCGCCGATCACCTCGATCTCGCGCGGTGCGGTGGTCACGCCGAACGGCATCAACCCCTCGCAGCCCGTCACGTTCCTCGATCCGACGCCGCAGAACGACGCGATGACCGCGGTCGGGTTCGCTGCGAACGACGGCTTCTACACCTCGTCGCGCTTCCGCGGCGCCTTCCCGCGCGGCAACAACTGGCTCATCGGCTGGACGGCGACGAGCCGCTTCGGCCTGACGACCAACAGCAAGGCGAACGTCTACATCGCCGCCGAGCGTCCGGGCATCGTCGGTGCGCCGGTCCACTACACGACGGGCAATTGGGCGGTCGGCACGCCCGTGACCCTGGCCGTCGAGAACATCGACCCGTCGGTCAACGTCGGCATCCTGGTCTTCGGTGGCCCGGTCCAACTCAACCTGCCGATCTTCGGTGGCCTGCTCGTGCCAACGCCCGACGTCATCAACGTCATCGTCGGCGCCGGCGGTGCCGCCGCACTCGGCACCTTCCTCGTGCCCGGTGGCCTCAGCGGCTCACTGTTCCACACCCAGTGGGCGAGCTTCGACCTCGGCGTGCCCGCCGGTGAGTTCGCATTCAGCAACGCGCAGTCCCACCTCCTCCCCTGAGTCCGCACCCCAGTTCCCGCTGCGCGAGACCGCGGCAGGCGGCAGCACGAGTTGTTGCCGCCTGCCCATTCTCGTTTCGCGCCTCGCCCCCGATCGCCGTCATGAAGACCAAGCTCCTCCTGGCTTCCTCCCTCGCTCTCCTCGTGCCGCTGCTGACGCCTGCGTGCTCGGATCGCGTCGCCGCGGCGCCGCACGACCCTGCGGCCAAGGTCGGCAAGGAGGTGTCGCTGGCACCGTTCCAGACCGAACTGTTGCACCTCGCCTTCCGCGCGGCATCAGCCTTCCCGCTGGACCCGCACCGGAAGAACCGCTCACGCGCGCAGGAGGTCGTCGTGGCCGCCTGCTTCGCGCTCGACCAGCCGCAGTTGGCGCTGGCGTTCGCGCATGACGTCGCCGACTGGCGGCGCGGTTGCGCGTATGCCGACTATGCCTGGCACTGCGCGCGGCGCGGCGAGCTGGCCCAGGCGCGCACGTGGATCGAACGCACCGAAGCGTTCACCAAGGAACTCCAGGACGATCCAACGGCCCAGGAATGGCGACGCGACCTGATCGCCATGAAGACGGCGCGCGCCCTGGCAGCACTCGGCGACGTCGATGGCGCGGGCAAGATCGCCGCGACCATCGATGCGGCCTCCAGCCATGCGGTCGATGCCGACTGGGCCCAGACGGCGGCCGAGCGGGCGCGCCTCGTGCCCGCGGACAAAGTCGGCGAAGAGCTCGCGGCGATGCACGCGGCGTTCCCGGGACTGAGCCTCGGTCAGCAGCACACCGAGTTCGCGACCCTCGTTCGCCTGCACGAGCGGTTCTTCGCCGTGGCGGAGGCACGTACGACGATCGAAGATCGCCTCGTCAACGTCTACACGAAGGTACCACCGGCCATCCGACTCGAGGCACTCGGCGAACTCGCGACGACGTGTCTCGCTCACGACGACCAGGCGTCGGCGTTGCGCCTGCTCGCGGTCGCGCGCGAAATCACGGCGACGCGCACCTGGCGCCCGGATGACCAGGTGCCGCAACTCGCCCACCTCGCCGGGTTGCGCGGCCGCGCCGGCGAGATGGACCAGGCGCGCTTGGATGCCGAAGCGGCGCTGGCGATCTACCATCGCGACCGCGACAAGATCGTCGACGTCTACCGTGCCGAGACCGTGCGCCCGCTCGCGTTGGCTTGGCACACGCTCGGCGAGGCTGTGATCGCGGATGATCTGTTCGCGCTGGCCCTCGAGGAGGGCATGGTGAACCCGAACTCGCGCCCGCGCACCGACGACCTCGTCGACACGTGCGTCGCCATGGCCACGCATCGCATCGCCCCGTCGGCACGCCTGCTGGCCCGCATGCAGGAAGTCGTCGCGGGACTCGGCAACCCGTGGTGACCGGGCGTTGCCTCTGCGGTCTCGTCGCGACGGTGGCCCTGTGTTCCGCCATGGCCGCACAGGCGACCGGTTCGATCCGCGGCATCGTCTTCGATAAGGACTTCGGCAGCCCCCTGCCCGGAGCACAGGTCCAGGTCGTCGAGACGGGACAGAAGGTGCAGACCAACGACCAGGGCAACTTCGTGTGCACCGGGGTGCGACCGGGCAGTTACACGCTCGTCGTCGCAAAGGACGGCTACGTGCGCCAGGTGCGCGCCGACCTCGTCGTCGCCGCCGACCAGCTCGCCGAGTTGCGCATCGAGCTGGCTGGCGACTTCACCGACATGGAGGAGTTCATCGTACAGGACGTGCTGCTGCTCGGTGCCGACACCGAGCAGGCCCTGCTCGAGCTGCGTCTCGACAGCGCGGCGTTCCTCGACTCGATCAGCAGCGACCTCATGAGTCGCGCGGGGGCTGCCGATGCGGCCGTGGCGCTGCGTCTCGTCGCGGGTGCCTCGGTGCAGGACGGCAAGTCGGCCGTGATCCGCGGCCTGCCCGATCGCTACGTGAGTTCGCAGATGAACGGCGTGCGGCTGCCGACCGCCGACGAGGACAAGCGCGCGGTCGAGCTCGATCAGTTCCCCGCCGAGGTCATCTCCAGCCTGCAGGTCAGCAAGACCTTCACGCCCGACCAGCAGGGCGACGCATCGGGCGGTGCGGTCAACGTGCTGTTGAAGGGCGTGCCCGACGAGCCCTTCTTCAAGTGGAAGATCGGCACGAGCAACAACTCGCAGGTCACGGGCAGGAGCCGCTTCCTCACCTACCAGGGTGGCGGCGTGCACGCCTTCGGCAAGAGTGCGGGCGAGCGCACCGTCCAGAAACTGGGCGAAGACTGGGAAGGCGCCGTGGGTGTCTCCCGGGCCGAGGCACCGACCGACTACAAGATGTCGGCGGCGGCCGGTGGCCGCTTCGAGCTTGGCGATGGCTGGCGCGCCGGCGGCTCCGTGAGCGTCTTCTACGAACGCGACAGCAGCTTCTTCGAGCACGGCAAGGACGACAGCCTGTGGGCCGTGCGGCTCGGCGACCCGCTGACGCCACAGTTCAGCCAGGGCAGCCCCGCGTCGGGCGAGTTCTACACGTCGCTGCTCGACATCACGCAGGGCAAGCAGTCCGCACAGTGGGGTGAGCTCGCCACGCTCGGCATCGAGAACAAGGACCACGCTGTGACGTACACCTGGCTGCGCACGGACGCCGCCGAAGACGTGGCCACCTTGGCGGAGGACACGCGTGGCAAGCAGCACTTCTTCCCGGGCCACGATCCGGAGATCCCGACCTCGCCGGGCAGCGAGCAGTTCCTCGGCGCGCCCTATCTGCGGCTACAGACACTCGAGTACAGCGAACGCACGACCGAGACGCAGCAACTGAACGGGCGCCATCGCTTCCCCGTGGCTGGCACAGGACCGCTGCGCGCCGCGGAGTTCGACTGGACGCTCGCGCGTAGCTCCGCGGACCGCGACCAGCCCGACAAGCGACAGTTCGCGTCGGCGTGGAGTCCGACGGGAGTGTTCCTGCAGTACAAGCCGGCGGCGCAGTTCACGCTCGGCAACCTGCAGCGCATCTGGAAGAAGATCCAAGAAGACAGCGAAGAGGTGGCCGTCAACCTGAAGTTGCCGTTCGAGGCGTGGGGCGGGCAGCAGGGCTACCTCAAGCTCGGCATGTTCCACGACCGCGTCGACCGGCGCTTCGATCAGGACACGTTCAGCAACTTTTCGGATCCCTCGTTCTTCAACGGCAAGTTCGACGAGATCGACTGGAGCCAACACTGGCTCTTCGAGGACCACGCGATCACCGAGAGCAAGGCCGACATCGACTACACCGGCCGCCAGACGCTGTCGGCGTACTACCTGATGCTCGATCTCCCCCTGGCGACGGGCCTGCATGCCGTGGGCGGCGTGCGCTCGGAGTCGACGCACATCGGCATCCAGAACGACGCCGAAGAGGACGCGGTGTGGGTGCCGCCGGGTCAGTTCGGTACAGCCGAGCTGCTGCCGGGCGACGCCGACGTCAAGTTCGCGCGTCACGACAACCTGCCCTCGATCGGCCTCGTCTGGGAGCCTCTCAAAGGAGTGACCCTGCGCGCCGCCTACAACGAGACGGTGGCGCGGCAGACGTTCAAGGAGCTCACGCCGATCGCGCAGCAGGAGTATCTCGGTGGCCCCATCTTCATCGGCAACCCCGACCTCGAGATGAGCTCGGTGCGGAACTACGACCTGCGCCTCGACTACGTGCCCTACCAGGGCGGCCTGTTCTCGGTGTCGTGGTTCAAGAAGGACATCAAGGCCCCGATCGAGTACGTCGAGAAGCTCGCGAACTTCTCGTTCACGACCGCCGTCAACTACCCGCGCGGCAAGCTCGGCGGCTTCGAGGTGGAGACGCGCCAGAGCCTCGGTCACTTCTGGGCCCCGCTGACCGGCCTGTCGGTCGGCGCCAACTCGACGTGGATCGACGCGACGGTGCGTCTGCCCCAGGACGAGATCGCCGCGTTCGAGGCACTGAACGACAAGCGGCCGAGCCCGACCCGCGACATGACGAACGCGCCGGACTACCTCTACAATCTCTTCCTCACGTACGACCTCGAGGCGACCGGAACCGGGTTTGCCGTCTTCTACACGGTGCAGGCCGACACTCTCGTGCAGGGCCCCGGGCCGAGCAACGACTTCTTCGTCCCAGCGACCTACGAAACGCGCTACGACTCGCTCAACGCCACGCTGACGCAGAGCCTCGGCAGCCACGTCAAGCTGACGCTCGCCGCGAAGAACCTCACCGACCCCGAGCGGACCGAGGTCTAC
Source organism: Planctomycetota bacterium (assembly GCA_043740335.1). Classification (GTDB taxonomy): domain Bacteria; phylum Planctomycetota; class UBA1135; order UBA1135; family UBA2386; genus DASVAL01. The sequence continues at coordinate 6,123 of JAYUCN010000199.1, read as the reverse complement.
CGCTCGGAGTTCCTCGGCGACGACGTGACGCGCCGGTCGCACACCGAGGGCGTCGAGTACTCACTCAGCATCGGCGGTGAGATCAGGTTCTGATCGAGAGCGCCTGCGGCGCCGTCAGCCTGCGCGCGGGTGGCGGCGTTTCGTCGGCAGCGGCGGCGGTTCCGTGCCCACGTCATCGATCTCCCGCAGCTGCTCGGCGAGGATCTCTCGCGCTACTTCGCGGATCTCCTGCACGTCAGGGCATGCCGAGATGTCGTCGAGCCGCCGCAGGCGGGCCAACAGGTCCGCCGCGAGCTCCATTTGCTTGGGCGTCATAGGTGTCCTGCGTTTTCGGAGATCGGTGCCGGGCCGGAGTTCATTCCAGGTTCCTGACCCGCAGGCGGCTGAGGGAGAGCGAAGTGCCCGGTTCCGTGACGATGGCGAAGGTGCCGCTGCGCACCTGGGCAGGGATGGAGAACTCGTGCCCCTGGCCGCCAGCGCGCACCGTCAGCCGATCGCCGAACACGAGCATGTCGACGTGCACGGATTGACCGCTGGGCAGCAGGACTGCTTTGGGCGCCTCGGCCAGCACGAAGCGCACGGCTGCCGACGCCTTGGGATCGGCCTTCTTGCCCGCTCGCAGCATGATGGTAGCCGCGCCGCGAAGGAGGGTGGCGTCGAACTCGAGCTCGCAGTTGCGAAAGGCACGACCGCGCAACACGACCACGCCATTGCCTTTGGCACTGGCATCAGGTCCGTCGATCTGGATCGCCTCAGCATCCACCCTGTGGGCGAGTCCCGAGGAACTGCTGTGTACCCAGTCCGCGGTACTGGTGCCCGGCAGCAGGTCCTGACACGCGATCTTGGCGATTGCATCCGCGTCGTAGAACGCCGCCAGCGACGCATTCTCCTGCTTGGCGTAGGACGACAACTCCTGCTCCCAATGCGCCTTCGCGGCAGCATCGCGGGATTGTCTGGCGGCCTCCAGCTTTGCTTCGGCTAGATCCTCGGCTGCAGCGATCATGCGCCGCGCGGTCCGCGGATCACCGTCGGCAGCGGCGATCGCCGCGCGCACCGCGGCGAGGTAGCCGTCCTCGATGCTGCCGAGGCACGCAAGCAGTCGTTGATGTACTTCCTGGTTGCTGTTCTTCGTCCGCTCGGCCATGGCTTTCGCGCCCTCGCGCATGGCCTGCCACGACGCTGCGTCCTGCGGGTGGGCGGCAACCTGTTTCTCGAGTTGCTGGATGGCCTCGTCCAGGGATTGCCTGGCACGTGCCGCTTCCATCGCGGTCCGCGTCTTGGCAAGAAGGTCGGTGAACCGGGACGCTGCCGGCCACTTCTCCCATTGCGGCTGGGACTGCACGAGTCGTTGCACCGCCTGCTGCGCCTGCCCTGCATCGTTGAGGTCGAAACGCGAGATCTCCTGCTGCAACGCCGACTGCTCGCGCTCGCATGCCGCGCGTGCCTCGTTCGCACTGGCCTCGGCAAGCTGCCAGTAGACCAGCAGGCTGACGACGATGACGAGGGAGCCCGTCACGGACAGGCCGCCGATCAGAGTCTGCCTCTTCCGCGCCGCCTCCTTGGTCGGCGCCGGGAATCCGCGCTGTTGGTCGTCGTGGGAGCGGGCGGGCGCGAGCGAGGCTGCGTGCGCGAAGGGGAAGAGGTCATGGCGAGTCTGCGGCGTTGGGAGAGGTCCAAGGAGCCACCCGGAGAGTGGGGTGGCACCGCAGCCAGAAACTAGTCCTGGCCGCCGCCGAGCTACCACCGAGGCCGCGCGTCTTGACGCGCTCCTGATTGATGCCGTCTTGATGTCGGCCGTCTCGAGGTCGCCATGGGCGCCGTACCCGCTCGCGGCCATCACCGTTCGACGCGCAGACGGTAGCCAACCCCCGGCTCGGTCAACAGGCAGCGCGGTCGCGCCGGGTCCGGTTCCAGCTTGCGCCGCAACTGCGACACGTAGACCCGCAGGTAGTGGGTCTCTTCTACGCACTGTGGACCCCACACCTTCTGCAGCATCTGCTGGTGCGTCACCACGCGCCCGGCATTGGCGATCAGCACGGTGAGCATCTTCCATTCGATCGGCGTCAGCCGCACTTCCTGGCCGGCGAGCAGTACCTCGCGGATGCCGAGGTCGACGCGCAGGTCGCCGTGCTCGAACACTGGCTCGCCGCCGCCCATCTTCACCACGGTGGCTCGTCGCAGCGCCGCGCGCAGCCGCGCCAGCAATTCGCCGACGCCGAACGGCTTGGTCAGGTAGTCGTCGGCGCCGGCGTCCAGCGCCCGCACCTTGTCGGCTTCGCGGCCACGCGCGGACAACACCACGATGGGCACCTTGCTGAAGGTCCGCAACTGCTGCATGACTTCGAAACCATCGACGTCGGGCAGGCCGAGGTCGAGGACCACCACGTCGGGAGCGTGGCGCGAGGCGTGCATCAATGCCAAGGCACCCGTGGTCGCCTCGGTCACCTGGTAGCCATTGGCCACCAACGTCGCACGCAGGAAGCGCTGCATGTGTGTCTCGTCCTCCACCACGAGGATCTGCAATGGCGGGGCAGAACTGGAGGTCACGAAACGCCTCGGCCACCGGCGAGACGCAGAGGCGGCAGCGATGACGGCGGCGACAGCGGCAGGGCAACCGTGAACACCGCCCCGCCGCCGGGACGATTGGCCGCAGCGATCGAACCGCCGTGCAGGGAAGCGATCGCGCGGCAGATCGCGAGGCCGAGCCCACAGCCGCCGGCTCTCGCGGTGCCATGGAACTTCGCGAAGATCTGTTCGACGGCGTCTGCGGCAATGCCGGGGCCGCGGTCGGCGACTTCGATCAGCACGCTGTCACCGGTCGTTCTCACTGCAACCTCGATCGGCGTGCCCTGCGGCGTATGACGCAGCACGTTTTCCAGCAGGTTCAGCAGCACCTGCTCGATCAGCAGGCCGTCCATCGGAACGGGCGGCAACTCGGCATCGAGGCGCGTGATCACCTCGCGGTCCCGCAAGCCGTCCTCGAGCCGCGTCAGCGCCGCCCCGACGACGTCTTCGACCGGCGTCCAGTCACACCGCACCTGTACCGTGCCGGACTCGAGCCGCGTCATGTAGAGCAGGTTGCGGACCTGGTGTTCGAGCCGGCCGCCCTCCTGGTGGATGCTCTCGAGCAACTCACGGCGCGTCTTGCTGTCGAGTGGTTGTTCGCGCAGCAGCGCGCTCGACGCGCCGATGATCGTGGCGATCGGCGTGCGAAGGTCGTGGCTGACCGAACTGAGGAGCGTGTTGCGCAGTCGTTCCTGCTCCACGGCGACTGCCGCTTGCTGGGCGGCATCGGCCAGCATGGTTCGCTCGAGTGCGATGGCACTCTGGTTCGCGAAGGTCTCGAGGTAGCCGAGTTGCGATGCGAACGTGGCGCCGCCGCCGGCCTCTGGCAAGAGTCCGAGCACTCCCACGGTGCCATGACCCGTCGTCATCGGCAGGTAGAAGCCGCGCGCCAACGGCTGCGGCATCGCCGATCCTGCTGACAGAGGCGCCATGGCATGGCGGGCCGCCGCCAGCTCGGCTTCGTCCAGCGCGGGGCCAGCAACTCCGACCGCATGCAAGCCAACGCCGGCTACCTCGGTCAGCAGGACGGCACGACAATGGAATCGTTCGCGCACGTGGTGGTCGACGGCACCCGCGACTTCTGCCGCGTCGGCGGCGCGCGCCAGATCCCGCGCCAGGCCATACAACGTCGCCGTGTGCTGCTCCCGTTCCTGCGCCTGCTGCAATTGCTCACGCAGTCGTGCCGCCATCGTGCCGACCGTCATGGCGACAGTCAGCATCACGAAGAAGGTGAGCAGGTGCGCCGCGTGCTCCGGCACGAAACTGAACACGGGCGGCACGAACAGGAAGTCGACGGCCAGAGCCCCGAGCACCGAAGCGAACACTGCCGGACCGCGACCGAGCAAGGCAGCGACCAGAATGACGCCGAGCAGGTAGACGGCGACGACGTTGCCCAGGTCGAACGGTGAATGCAGCAAGGCGGAAACGCCCGTGCAAGCACCCATGATGGCGACGGCATTCAGGTAGGACCGCCAAGCCCCGTGCTTGCCGCGGTCCGACGGCGTTGCCGGGTGCGGTGATGTCCGGGCTGCCGGAAGATCCTGACCGGCCGTGCTCACCATGCCATTGTGCGGCGACGACCCGGGTGATCAAGCGACCCGGATGCCGTCTGCACCTCCCGCAACACTCAGCGCCTGTTCCTGTCCTGTCGGCACCTCAGGAGAACCTCAAGACGAGTGGCAGGGCTCTGCAGGGACTGACACGCCGTGCCAAGGCGATCCAGACGCGCCAGACTTGCAGCGACGCGGGACCCAGCGTCCGATACCCCCCATGTCCCTCGCCGCCCGGCGTGCTGCGCGATGAGCGCGCCGTCTGCTGACCGCCGCATGGCGGGTCTCATGCTCGGCGCGCTCGGCATCGTCTTCGGCGACATCGGCACGAGCCCGCTCTATGCGCTGCGCGAGTGCTTCGCGAAGTCCCATGGCGTCGCGGTCGAACCGGCCAATGTGCTCGGCGTGCTGTCCATGGTCGTGTGGACGCTCGTCCTCATCGTCTGCGGCAAGTACGTGACCTTCGTGCTGCGCGCCGACAACCGCGGCGAGGGTGGCATCCTGGCGCTACTGTCGCTTGCCTTCGGCGAGGCGAAGGGCAAGAGCCGGCGGCGCGCGGCCCTCATGGCGCTCGGCGTGTTCGGCGCCGCCCTGCTCTACGGCGACGGCATCATCACGCCGTGCATCACGGTGATGGGCGCCATCGAAGGCCTCGAGATCGCGACCCCGTTGTTCAAGCCGTACATCGTGCCGATCAGCATCGTGCTGCTGATCGCGCTGTTCGCCTTCCAGCACTTCGGCACCGGCAAGGTCGGCGCGGTGCTGGGGCCGATCATGCTGGTCTGGTTCCTGAGCCTCGCCCTGCTCGGTGTGTATGGCATCACCATGGCGCCCGAGGTGCTGCACTCGCTGCTGCCGTGGCACGCGGTCACGTTCGTAGCCGACAACGGCTTCACCGCGTTCCTCGTCATGGGCACGGTGTTCCTCGTGGTGACCGGTGCCGAAGCGCTCTACGCCGACCTCGGGCACTTCGGGCGTCAGCCGATCCAGTTCGCATGGTTCCTGATCGCGTTCCCAGCACTGCTGCTCAACTACCTCGGTCAGGGTGCGCTGCTGCTGCGCCACCCGACCACCGTGCAGAACCCGTTCTTCCTGCTCGCACCCGGCTGGGGCCTCTATCCGCTCGTGGCGCTCTCGGCGGTCGCTTCCGTGATCGCGTCGCAGGCACTCATCGCCGGCACGTTCTCGATCACCATGCAAGCGATCCAGCTCGGGTACCTGCCGCGCATGGAGATCCGCCACACTTCGCCGGACGAGCGCGGCCAGATCTACCTGCCGCACGTCAACTGGCTGCTGATGCTGAGCTGCATCGGCTTGTGCCTCGGTTTCGGCTCGTCGAGTGCACTGGCCTCCGCCTACGGCATCGCGGTCACGCTGACGATGCTGATCACGACCGCGCTGTTCTACTTCGCGGCGCGGCGCGTGTTCGGCTGGCCAGCCTGGCGGGCGGCCGCGCTGTGCACGGCGTTCGCGCTGCTGGAGCTCGTGTTCTTCGGCGCCAACGCGGTAAAGATCGCCCACGGCGGCTGGTTCCCGCTGCTCGTCGCCATCGGCATCTTCACCGTGATGTACACCTGGAAGGCGGGCCGGCGCGTGCTCTACGAGCGGCACAGTGAGCGCATGCTCTCGATCGACTCGTTCCTCGAAGGCCTGCGCCGCGAACCGCCGCTGCGGGTGCCCGGTACCGCCGTCTACATGGCCGGCAATGCCGACGGCACACCGCTGGCCCTGCTGCACAATCTGAAGCACAACAAGGTCCTGCACGAACAGGTGCTGCTGCTCACCATCCTCATCGCCGAAGAGCCACACGTGGCGGTGGACCAGCGCGTGCGCTACGAGGAGCTGCCGCAGGGCTTCCACCGCATCGTCGCCCAGTACGGGTTCATGGAGCGACCGCGCGTGCTCGAACTGCTGAAGCGGTGGAAGGAACAGGAAGTCGAGTTCCGCATCAGCGAGACGACCTTCTTCCTGAGCCGCGAGACGATCGTGCCGTCGAAGCGACGGCGCA